>JACDHC010000165.1 GCA_013821245.1 Candidatus Nitrosopumilus sp. | reverse complement strand
ATGATAAATCAAAAGCAGAAGACTTTGCAAAAAAAATTAAGTCAGTGTTAGCATTGCCTGTCAATCTTTACCTTGTCAATGAAGAGAATGTTGTCCGAGACACATTAGAACGAGTTAACGAAATCCTTATGCATTCTAAAGAATTTCACCAAGTGCTTGTAAACGTCAGTTCGGGAGAGAAACTTTTGGGATGCGCAGCTTTGTCCTCTTCGTTTGTTAATGGGGTTAAAGCCTTTGGAATGGATCATAATAACGCATATCCTATTTTAATGCCTGTTCTTAAGTTAAGCTATAATGAAATAGTATCTGACGCAAAGATAAAGATACTAAAAGTTATTGAAGAGGCAGGGGGCTCGTTAGATAGCTTGGAACAACTAGAACAGGTATCGGGGTTAGGTAAGCCATTGTTGAGCTATCACGTACAAGGGGCGAAAGACTCTAAAGGGTTGGCGTCACTTGGTTTGTTGGATGTAGAAAGAAAGGAAAGAGGCAAGATCTCTGTAAGTATTACATCTTTGGGAAAACTATTAGTCAATAATCATAACCTTACAAAACCATCAAATACCAACATAGACGCCAATAACATCGATTGAAGGACTAATTAATTATCTATATCTAATTCCATCCTGCAAACAACATAAGCAGGTAAAGAGAATATCAGAAAAGGCAATTGTAAAAGATAGAATTTCTTTGTGAATTGTAAAGAAGCATAGGTAACAACATAAAATGGTTAAAGATAATCCTTAACGTTTAAAGAGAATTATTTTATAGTTATTGAAATATTTTATAAATAATGAATTGTAAACAATATGATAATAATGTCTTACAAAAAGTAATAAATGTAGTTATAAATAACCATCATTATCACTTTTTATATTCATCACATATGGCAATAATACCGCTCTATATGTTGTGCATAACCGCATTACCAAGGGTTGTATGATAAATCATCATGATAATAATAATAATAGTAAAAAAGAAATAAGATAAACTAAAAATATATGCAAATATATGGTGTTACATTAGAAAAATATGTGAAAACTTAACTAACGCGAAAGGTTTCACCTCTGTCATTTCCTTCTTTTTCTCTTCCGTTAAATTTTTGTTTAACAATATTTTTTAAAATCTTGTTTACTCTATATTGATGATATAACTTTTTTGTAATCTTCATCATAACTGGAGATAAAATCATACCAATTAGCATACCTACTGACATATCAATCATATCGACCATGAGACACTTACGAATTAGAATAGTGTCTGATCAAATTAAATTTTACAATCAAAAACAAAAAGCATTGATTAACATTGGCTATTTAAAAAAATTTAGAACAAACAAAATATAGTCAATTTGTAATGCAAAAATGACATTTGATATGAGTTAGTTTACCTCTCAAATAATGGTGAAACAGATGGCTAAAAAGTACAGGGCAATGAAAAACAAAAAAGCAGAGTAGTGCAAAAATCTCAAAAAGAAATTTGATTATTGCAACTATGGTGATATTGGCTATAAGTGTGGGAGTAGGCGGCTATACGACAACCTCTTCTTCAAGTAAAGAGGCAATTGGAACAGGTCAAGAAAACGGCAGCAAAAACGTCACAGGAAAATGGATGGATATCCATGGAGTTGGAGTGTTCACAACAGGAAAAGAAAACTCCTTATACCCTTCAACCCACAATGGTTTGTTTAAAAAAGATAATGGTAGTTTGTCTGGCTGGGTTGAGGTTGGAAATGACAAGTCTGATTTGATGGGATTTACAATTAACCCAAGCAAAGAGGGAACAATATATTCAAGTGTCCATCCTCAAACAGGTGGAAACCTGGATTCAGAGTAAGCACCGACTACGCCATGACATGGCAAAAAGTGTCTGATGTGACAGAACCACCAATTGACTTTCATGCGATGACGATGGGAAACAATCCTGAAACAATTTACGGCTCTTCCGGCATGGGGGATATCATTTACGTAACCCAAAATGAAGGCAAAACATGAACTAGTGTAAACCCGCCTAATGGAGAAAACACAATAATGCTGGCCGCAAACCAAACTGACTCTGACATTATATACTCCTCTACAACAAATGGGTTATTCTCGAGTATGGACCAGGGCAACAATTGGCAAAAAATAAACATAGGATTGGCTGGAGAAGGTGCAGTTGTGACTGGGCTTGGCCTGTCATCTGAAAATGGTAAAATTGCATACGCTTTTGTGATGCCAAGTCCGGGTGAAGATGGACATGTAATAAAATCCATTGATGGCGCAAAAACATGGGCAAAGACTGATGGGCAAATAAACGGAGCCAAATATTTAGGAAAATTTGCATTCGGTAAAAATGGTGAGGTTTATGCCACAGTAAACAGGAAACACCCAATGGGGTAGCCTCAAGTGTATAAAGCAGTAATGATGAAGGAAAAACATGGCTACTGGAGGGAACAAATAAACAACAGAAAACAAATGTTTAAAACACCTTATTTATCCGTTTTTAGATGATAGTCCCTTTTTAGTTTTTTAAACAAATCTTCTCCACAAATCCATGGAAAATCCGGTATTCCCACAACTTTGATATTTCCATCAATTACAGTGGTTGGAACTGCTTTTACATCATATTCTTTCATCTTTAACTTGACATCAGAAGTCATATTATTTACATCGTAAATCGTTTGGCTACAGCCTTCACATTTACCTATCAAAATATCATCGGTAACATGCTTGCATAGAGGGCAGTTAGCAGAGAATATTTCTATCGAATGATGCTGCTTTATCATAAATAAATTAAACTCAAAGCATGATTTAAACATCTTATATTATTAAGGATATTAAAAATTGTATTTAATTGTGATATGCTAAACAGGCCATATAGTTTATTATGGCATATGCAAGTTTATCATGGAATATTGAAATTCCCATAGTCATTTTTAGAGATACTAATCACGTTAATCCTTACAAGGAAATACTTGTCAAACGTTTGTCATGAATAAGTATGATTAACCATGTCTATTTTTTCTATTGCTACATTACTTGAGGACCTTAAGATAAAAAAATAAACTATGATTTAACATCTAATGCAATGTTCTCCTTATCTTTCAGAATTATGTTTTTATAATTGGGTACCTGTTTACATTAACAGTAACTTTTACAGTTTTGCCATTAAAGTTTATACCCCATATTTTGAAAACTCACCTAATGTATAGCCTCTATTAATAAGTGATTTTATATGGATTAACCCAAGATTGTCATGTGTGTGTAATCGTGCCATTAAAAATGGAGATAAGACTGATTGCTTTTGACAAAGCAAAAAATTGCTTAAATAATTATTTCCAATACAAAAATCGTTTCAATATTGTGAAGAGTATCATTGTTATACCAAATGTTTTAGATCAATATCAACTACAGATTTATCTATCAGATATTGCCAAAAAAATTAAAACCGATAGTTATTGATTTACTTGAATTTGATGTTTTTAAACGATATTGAATTTTAGGTCATCTGGAGAATGCCACAGTTTCACATGTCAAATTATGGCAACTTGTTTTTTACCCATTTTGCATTTAATTTTTAATTCTTTATTCTATAGGAGAAAGTTTATCTTTTTAAAAAGTTTTATTTATTGTGTATCCGGCGCCTTACTCAAATTATATAACAATCCGTTTGATTTTACCATATATTATAAAAATCGAGAATCAAAACTATCTATATATAACTACTGCCACTTGCATGAATAAAATGGCAAAACAGATCAAGGTATTACACAAGTCTCAATCTTTTGTTTTGGGTTATTGTTCCTGTCCATGCAATAAAGAAATTGAAGTGAGATCTAAAAATAGGCACCTAATGCGATACAGGCCCCACCATCATATGAAAAAATAATCACAATACATGATAATAAACCCCAAAAATTAATTAGTTAAAATATTATCAAACACAACAAATCAACACAAAAGAGCATAAAAAATTTCACGATGACATTAATATGCAATCCCTAGTAGTGTTTTATTTGGTTCTTTAAAGTCAACCAAACAATGCCCCTTGTGTCCGCCATGTTCAGCTGAAGAGGAGTGGCCATTAAGGAGATTTCCAACCTAATGCTTTTTTCCAAATCCAATGCGACTATATGTTCCCAATCTTATCAACATATTCACAATCATTTCTTTGTTGGTAAAAGGTTTCTCTTGGGGATTATTATGTGCTTGCTGCTCTAGTTTTTGCCTAAATTGGTGGAACTCCAGTTTGTCAATCTAAAAGAATCTTGGAGTATCCGTTACTTTGTACTGATTAGATAAATTATTGATGACATGATGCAACTTTTTAGTGTTGATATCCTTTTTAAATATAATAAACAATTGGTTTTTTATCAATTGATTTGCCTTTGTCTTTTATTTCCAATAGCATAAAAAAGGTTCATAGAACTTCTTTATTGGCTTTGCTATCAATGTATACGATTTTACTTCTACACTCTGCTACTTTTACGCCGTCTTTTTCATTGATTATCTCTTTTAGCCCTTTTTTCATCAACTGTTCAATGCTGTTACTAATATGCTGGCTTTCCTCACTTGTTATGTGTGAATTAGGCTGTATGCCTAG
>JACDHC010000164.1 GCA_013821245.1 Candidatus Nitrosopumilus sp. | reverse complement strand
ATTTGTGATATGACCAAATCATTTCAGCAGATATACATTAACTGAAAAGGTATAGATGATATGGATGGATATGCAGATTGCTATGAAATACATGAACTAATTGAGAAACAAAAAAATCCCAAGATGATTAAGTTTGGTGTGTGCTATTATCACACTCTGCTGAAATTTGAGCACTACAAAGATACCGATGCGTCTTCAAAAGAAGATTGCACTGGATTATGGTTGCTGCCTGTCAATGACATTAAAAGATTATGGTGCGTCTCAATCTGCAGCATAGAATAACTAAATGAATTTCAAGTTGGGTATTCATAAACAATGAAAAAGCACCCATCATTCCATCTCATCCAATTTTCAAATATTAACAAAATTTAATGGGATTGATAACTCATTGCTATTCCAACTTATTTCTGTTTGCGTAGGCTGATGGTTTCTTTAACTTTATGTTCCGTAGTAGGTTCTTTTTTGCGATGGCGTTGCTGTTTGCATCTGGATAAGAATGAGGCACAACAGAAATTCTTTCAATGGATGGAAACCTGGAATTGATTACATCCTGAATTTTCAAAGAGAGTTCTTCTACCTCTGAAACTGATTCCTTTCCATCTACCTCCATGTGTATTTCGGCTTGATCAGCCATTCCTGAAGACCGAAGCAATACCTCCCTAATGCGTATTTTCTCGTCTTTAAATTCCTCAGAGATTATATTTTTAATCATTACAGTTAATTTTGGATTTTGCCATGAGTCTACAAGTATAAGGGATGATCTCTTTAATGATATGTATGAAACAGAAAAGATGTAGAGAGCTATAATCATCCCACCAATTCCATCCATTTGAACAAATCCAAATTGTGTTGAAAGTAATATGCTAAAGAAACCTACCACAGAAGCTGAACCGTCTTTTATGGAGTTTCTTGCATCTGTTTTGAGTGAAAGCAGATTGTACTTGTTTGCAATAATGCGCATTTGAAATGCTCGATGTAAAGATAGGGCACTTGCTCCTGCTAATACCGCCATAACAATGTAAGGATGGTTAATTTCATGAGGGTGTAACAGCGCTTGATATGAATTGTAGAATATAATCACACCAATAACTGTCATTCCTATCGCAGCCATCAAGGCTGCGAAACTTTCGACTTTGTGATAACCAAAGTGAAATTTTCTATCAGCTGGCTTATGTGCAATTCTCAATCCTAATAACACAATAAAAGAAATTAGTGAATCAGAAACAGAGTCAATTCCATCTGCGGTTGCTACATTACTGCCACTATAATACCCGGCAATTATTTCCACTATTCCGATACTCAACAAAGTTATAACTGATATCTTTGCTATTTTCTGTCCTGCTATAATACCTTCTTGTATTAAATCCGAAGAGGTGGATATAGAATTCTTACTTGTTTTTTCTCTATCTGAAGATGAATTAAATTTCTTAATTATTTTTGAGGGTTTATAGTTTCTGTAAATTTTTTTAAATAACTCATCCATATGATAATTTGTATTTATTATATGGAGGATAATATTTAACATTTGTGCTATAGTAAATCTAAATAGGTTTAGGAAAATGCCAGGGGGTGTAATATTGTGTATTTCCTTAAAGAAAGAAAAATATTATGTTATTGATCATCCTGTCTGTCAATTATATAAAGCAGCCATGCCTTTGCCTATTGATTGTGGTGTGTGCCGACAATAAAACAACCTTATTCTCCAATCAAGCTATGGAACATATTTTTAATGTTGTACTTTAACTGTGTTGGATTATCAGCTGTTTCTATTGCTTAAATTTCTCATTTTCTACTGGATTCCATGTTTGCTTGCCTGATCGCTATGCATTACATTTTAGGCTTATTTTGTTGTACTTGTGCTCAAAAGGTGGTTAAAGTCTGGGTGATGGTTAACAATGAAATGGGATCAGCCGGATTCGAACCGGCGACCTCCAGCGCCCGAGGCTGGCATCATACCAAGCTAGACTATGATCCCATAACCTAGGTGTTTATTTTACATGCGTATAATTTTAAACCATCGATGCATATTTTCTATTTTGAGAAGGATTATCTTTAAGTTTCAAATAAACTCATATTTTTACTTCTTTGACACAGTCCATGATTAGTTTTTCATTAAAGGGATTGTTGCTTATTTCTTTGTCCTTTTTTATTATCCCCTTTTCTATTAGTTTAAAAGTTAATGCAAAACCAATTGAAATAGCGCCTGTAGCTCCTGGTGAGTTATAATTTAGTATGTGCATTGTGTTGTTGCTGTTTAGGAATATGGGATTTAGAATAAAATCTCCCTTTTTATCAATTAGGTTTGACCGTATGCCTGAAGTTCCTTTGGCTGTGAAATCTTTGGATTTTAGTGAAGGCAAAAATTTTTTTACTCTGTTTATCATGTGCCATTTAGAAATGCTACTTAACATTTCGTTTGATACCATCTTTAAAATCTCCTTTTTGAATAACACATTCTTTGTCCTTTTTATATTGAATCCTTTGACAAATCCATATATTCTGGGAACAAATTCCTTTAGGTTTATTTTAGTGTTATAGCCATATTGCGAAAAAACAGGACAGGCATTGGGACCTATCTCTCTATTTCCATTTGACCTTATTATCCAATGTGGGTCTAGAAAAGGAAATTGCTGGAATTTTGGTATTGAATAGATGCTATGATTTGTTAAAGAATTGTATTTATGGGGTGCAATCCAATAATCTCCCCTAAAGTGAAGGTTCTTGTAATCATGGTTGATTCCCATCATATTCACAAGGCCAAGAGAACTTCCACCAGCTGCGTTTATCAAATAGTCACATTGAATTTCCTTTTCATTAGTGTCCGGATACCTTTTGTACTTTAGGTGAATTTCTTCGTTGGATCTTTGTGCATATTTAATTTTGGTTACCTTTGAATTCATTATTATGTTTACTTTATTTTTATTGGCATCATTGGCTAAAGCTCGTGTTATTTCTCCATAATCCACAGATGCATCTCTGTTACACAATAGTGCGGTTTGACATTTCACATTTGGTTCGATGTTTTCAATGTCCTTTTTATCCAATATTTCAATGTCCTTTTTATCCAATCCGTTGCGTATTCCCCATTCCAAATGCCTGTAAATTGTCTTTATGCCCTCGTTGTTAGTTGCAACCTCGATTATGCCATCATCCTTAAAGGGAATTTTTTTTAATCTGCAGTATTCATTCCAAAACTCGTATCCAAATAATGCTGCTTTGGCTATGACTTTCTTTTTTTCGGGATCATATATAAATGGCGCATGGACTTTTCCTGTATTTCTTGAACTAGAGTGAACTCCAACTTTATTTTCTTGTTCAATTAAAATAATTTTTGCGTTGGATAGAGATGAGATAATATACGATAGGGTTGTTCCTATAATACCCGCCCCTATAATCACAATGTCTGTTTTGTTTATACCCACTTGATGTTTTTCAACATCCTTTGTATTAGACCCCTGTTATGGTTACCTTACCCATGAATAGAGATTGATTTATCTCACTTATCTCATGACTTTTGTGTTTTCTTCTTTCAATTACATAGCCTGATTTTGAGTGATAATATATTATCATATCAGTAGGATAAAAAGAAATTATAGAATGATTGTCAGAATCCGAAGCAAAATGTCGTAGATGGATGTTTTCCCATTCAAAAAGCTTGTCTATATCTCCATTAAAGTGAAATTTGCTTCCACAAGTACATTGAACATCTCTCCAACTCTCCTTGATGTTTCTTAGCCATTTGTCTTTGTGTTCGTCAGCTTTTTGCATATTTGTTATATTTTCGTCTGTTTTCCCTTTTGTTTCTTTTGTTACTTGGAGGTATTTTTTATCCATCTTTGATATAGTGTATAACCTAATTATTTTAAATCTCTTTTCCTATTGGATTATAAATTTATTGCTGGCTGAAAACAACCTTTGACTTTGAGTAGTCAAGACCGTCCCAATATATTTTAAATCCCATAAAGATTAGTAAATCTATATGTATTCTCTCAGAAATCTTTTTTATGGTTAAAAAGTCACATGCGTCCTTTAGATTTTCTATTTTTTTGTCTCTTAATTCCTTGCAGTTTTCTTTAACAAATGTTTCTTTAAAAACAGTGTCTTTGACTATTGTCAGTCCAATGGACCTGATTATGTCCTCAATTGACCTCTTAAATTCGGAATTGTTCTCCGCTATTTCCTCTAGATTAAAGCTAGGCTCTATTTCCTTTTGAGTTGATTTTAGATTTTCACTCAAATCCCTCAGGGTAATATGCGCCATAGGCGATCCTATAAACTCATTCAAAATCCTATCGGTTTCTTGCAAAATCATGTTTTTGTCAATTCTATTCTCTAAGCTGTTATCCATGTATTTTTTTTCGATTGTTTTTAAAAAAGGTATTACTTCTTTAAATGGGATGCTTTCATTTTTATAGGAAACGATTAATATGTTACCTTTGTTTATAATGCTTGAAAGGTGGTGAGTGTGGTTTGTTGCATATGTGGCCAAATTCTCATTATTGATTATTAGTATCATGTAAAAGTTGTTATTGTTGTAATTCTCTATTACTTGCACTATTTTTTGTATTTTTCTTTCTAAATACTCG
>JACDHC010000163.1 GCA_013821245.1 Candidatus Nitrosopumilus sp. | reverse complement strand
TGTACACGCCATCCATACGGATTCTGTGGGTGAATCATTACATGTACAGTATATAAGGCCAATAAAACTCACCATGCCAGATTTAATGCAAGTTTACTCGTCTGGTAATAAATCAATAGATATAATTAATAATTCAACTGGAAATTTAATCAATCAAACATTGGATTTATCTAAATTCAATGTAGAGTATTCGTATTACTCCGAAGAAGGAAACTTTACAAAAACAGGTAATTTAACTGATATTCCACCATTCTCAAACGCATTTTTTGGCAGGATTGATTTGGTATCAAAATAATTAAAAATAAATTTAAATACACAAAAACATTTTTTGAGTTTAATTGAGCAATAAGAAAGCAGCGATAATAAAAGGAGACGGTACAGGTCCTGAATTAGTAAACTCCATGATAAGTGTATTGGAGTCATGTAACTCCAATATAGAATTAATAAAATCTGATGCGGGTTCTGAATGGTGGGAAAAAAATGGAGGCAATTCATACATTTCAAACGAGGTGTGGAACATACTGGATTCATCTGATGCTTGCTTTAAAGGCCCCACAACAACCGTACCCAACCCAAATGCACCTAGAAGTGTTGCCGTCACCATAAGACAAAAGTTTGAGTTATATGCCAATATACGACCCATAAAAACATACAGTACCTCAAAACTACAACTGGAATTTATATGTGTTCGAGAGGCAACAGAAGGTCTGTACACGGGTATCGAATTTAAAACAAGCGACGATTCGGCAATAGCCGTGAGAAAAACGACCGGAAAAGGTTGCCGACGTGTTGTAAAAAAAGCATTTGAACTAACTCAACAAAAAGGATTTACAAAGATATTTGCAATCACTAAAAGAAACATCCTTAAGGAAACTGACGGTATTTTTTGGAATGCCATTTTAGAAACACAAAAAATGTTCCCAAAAATTGATGTAGAAGAGTATTATATTGACAACATGGCTCAACAGCTTGTTAAAAATCCAGAGAGATTTAACAATAGCATATTGCTTAGCACAAATTTATTTATGGACATCATTTCTGAATGTGCGTCTGGTCATGTTGGCTCAATAGGGAATGTTTATTCTGGCAACTACGGTGACTCATATGCAATGTTTGAACCCGCACATGGCAGTGCTCCAAAATATGCGGGTCAAAATAAGGTAAATCCGGTGGCCACAATCCTATCCGGAGCATGGATGGCAGAATATCTTGGGGAAAAACATATTTCTGATGCAATATTTAAAGGAACAGAACAAATAATAAATGAAAATAAATTTGTTACGTATGATTTAGGAGGAACAGCATCATTATCCGGAATGACCAATGCGATTGCCGAAAGATCTGCATCTTTTCTAAGGAAATAGTTTTTTCCTGCCGATTACCTTTTTGTTATTTCGCATATCTCCAGGTTTTCATAAAAACTTTTCTTTTTTGCCAATATCCTCTTTTTCAAAAAATTATCATCAACAAATTGATTGATTTTTTTATCATCCGATAAAGACGATTTCAAAAATATCATTCTGCCCTCGTCTTTTAAGTTGGATTTGAATAATTGCAAAATTCTCAACGTAGTTTCTGTTCCTGTGTGTCCCCCATAGATAGTGCTGTCTTTTATGTTTTCGTCACCGGATGGCAAATAGGGTGGATTACTAATTATGATATCAAACATAAACCTAACCGGTTCACACACATCACAGCAAATCAAAAACTTGTTGTTGAAGTTTTTAAGAAAGATTTTGCTTTGTTTGACAGAGGCAAAATCTATATCAGTTCCAAAAACAAATTTATAATTATTGCATAAGATTTCGGTTAGATATCCAGATCCAACTCCTATCTCCAAGGCATAATTGCCATGATATTTAACAATCGCATTTGCAATAAAAAATGTATCATCAGAAGGACTGTACATATACTTTTGTTTACAGTCTCAAATGTAATAAGAATATAAAGACATCCTCATCTGAACGTTATCACGCAATAACGATTTTTCCTTTCATTGACGGGTGAAATGAGCAATAATATTCATACTCCCCCGTTTTATCAGATGCAATGGCAGTAACAAAATCCCGTTCTGTGGTTAAATATGCCGAGTTTAATCCCAGCCCTTCAGAAACAAAATCATGTTTGACAAAATCTTTATTAAGAATTATTAACTTTGTCGGAATGCTTTCTTTAACAAATATTGTTGGATTTGTTTCGTTAAAAGCGTTGTTTTGTGCTACTATTAAAATGGAATCATTGGATTTTTCTATTTTGTTTTCCCTCGGTGGATTCAACAGGTTCCCTATTCCCCACATAGACCCCACTATTATAAAAGATATCACTACAATGGCTATAACATTATTTAGCAATGCTCAAGTTTATCCTAAATGCAATAAAAATCTTCAACACCCATTTCAAGTGTTTTTTTGTTTGTTTTTCATTTTCTCTTTTAAAAAAACTATGGATTTACTTTCTTCCATGCTTATCTCGGTCTTGCCACCATCAAATATTGTATTGTATCTGTCTATTATTGTTATAATATCGTCCACAGTGTCCAAATCAACCATCAAATTTTCATTATTAAGTATCTCTACGGATACTTTATTTTTGGCTGCGCTTTTTACATGGTTATAAAAGCTGTTATTGTCATAAAAAGTATCTATTACCAGACTGGGTTTCCTTAGTAAAACATTTGTTCCATCAAATCTCTTTGATGGGACTATACAAATACCTTTTTCGAATTTTCGTGAGTGCTTTATTATGTCATCCAAATCTTTTGTAGATAATAATGGCAAATCTATTGGAACGATTAGTGATTCACTAAATTTGTTGTTTTTGACAAATTTGTTTGCTAATTCTATGGCATTGTTTACGCCATTGAAATCGCTCTCATAAATAATAACTATATCGCTAAATTTATCTATTGATTTGATTCTTTCACTAACAACTATTATTATCTGCTTTTGCTTTATCTTTGATATTTTCTCCAAAGTATCTAACATTAGTAATTCGGATAGTTTTTTTCTTTCTTTTGGATTCAAGAACAAACTCAATCTTGTTTTGCTATAATCAAATTTTTTGACTGGAATAATTATTGCCGTCTTTGATGATCTCAATAAAAAACACTTTTTACTTGTTGTAAAAATTTGAAATAATATACTTTGCAAAATTTTTTTCTTTTATTGGTGTATCCATCAGTATATTTGTAAAATGAAAGTTAATATTTTGATGATTCTTGCTTATTTGCTCCCTAAAACCTATTTCATCTTTATTTGAAAAAACCATTTCATTTGCATATTCCGAATAAAAATCAACTAAGCCTTGTGCGGATGGCTCTATTTCTTTTGCTTTCATGTAGGTTTCGGTCGGGCCGCTAATGGCTTTATTTGAGATAAATGGCGAGATAACCACTACTTTCTCTTTCAAGGATTTGAGTGCCTTATTGAATGATTTTATATTGAGGATAGAACCAATACTTGTTATGGGATTGCCTGGTGCAAATACTATTATCTTTGAATTTTGCAAAATCTTTTTTGCAGTTTCTGTTATTTGAGCTTTTTCTATATTGTGATAGACTATGTCAGATATTGGAATGTCTCCTTTGTATTTTATCCAAAATTCCTGTAAATGCATCTCCTTTTTGTCTTTGGTAATTATATGGGTTTCATAATGAGTATTAGAAGCAGGAATTATCTTGATGGGGATGTTGTATTTTTTTGCAAAAAAATCAGTTATTTCCGACAATTTTTTGCCTTCCTTAAGCAGTTTTGTTCTTATAATATGCGTTGTCAAGTCCCTATCCCCTAAACCAAACCATGACTCTTCACCTATGTCTTTCATATAGTTTAAGAAATTAAAAGAATCCCCCTTGACTCCCCAGCCTTTTTTTTTATCAAGGTTGTTACCTAGGCCATAAATAATTGTGTCAATATCCGGGCATATGTACAACCCATAAAACCAAAAATTATCTGCAACGTTAGAAATAACTGCAATATTTTTAAATTCTTTATAGAGCCCTCTAACTAATTTGACTGACCCCGTTCCACCAGCTAAAATTGTTATCATATTTAAGAAAACAATTTCTTTTACTTTTTTTAATCCTTTATGTTTTTTTTTGGCATTTACAAATTATACACTTTTTGTAAATAAACTATAATTATTACCTTATTGTTGTTATAAATTAAGTCAAAATCAACATTATGATTTTTATTTCAATAAGATTATAAACAGGCTATATCGAAATGAATCTCATTGCAATTGATAACATCAAAATATATGATGATTTTATTAGCTGTGGTTATCTTTGGTGGTAATTTTAATCAGGCGTTTGCAATACAGTTTGAAGCCGCAATCTCTCCAACACTTGATCAAGCAAAAGCTTCGTTTAAAGGTGATAAGATTATTACATTAAGATATCCCGAAAATAGCGCCATTTCTGAGCTTTTAAATGGCAGAAAAGAAACTGTTTCTTTTACACTAAATTCATCAGATCCCAATAATGGATTAACCCAAATTTTATCTTCCATAAATAATGTATTGTTACAAGAAAAACAAAGTCATGTGCAATTTGAGAATGCCACTCTTGTATATAGGGCCAGTATTAATGGCGGCCCAGATACCTCAACAATATCCTACCAAGTTGAGTTAAGG
>JACDHC010000162.1 GCA_013821245.1 Candidatus Nitrosopumilus sp. | reverse complement strand
GGATGGAAATGGTGTGACGTTTTCATTCAGTTTTCCCGCTCTAAACTTAAAAGCGTTAGAAATGCCTCAATATCAGAAAGGTAATGGATAGATGATGTTTTTCCCACCTACGCTGATTTTTTTGTGAATGGTTAATCCAAGCAATAATGAGATCTAGAGAACCCTTGGGCCTTGGAGGTTCAAGTTATTGTGTTTCCCAAAGGTCCATTTGGGTTAACGATTATTACCGATTTTCGCGCCAATATTAAAGCGTTACTGCATTTAAGAAAGATGAGCTTAAGTTGTGTTAAGGTGTTTTGGCTATTTCTTATTTTCCAAACAATATTTTCTATCTTGATGAATACCCTACTGAATTCCATAATGACTTTGGAAACAGCTGAACCGCACAAAATGCAATTCTAATAAAAATTTGGTCTACTCAGGAATTAAATCTCTATATAATACAAACCCTTTTCCTTTTATTCCCGTGAATGATGAAAACGATGGAGAAACAAAAATAATATTTGGAAGAGATGAAATAAATGACCTTTTTGTAAAAAGCGTTGGTGAAACTGCTGATAACTGGAATATAACAAGTCCTGGAGAATTTGTCCCTTTATTTTATTATATGACAGACCTTAGAAAAGCTTACAAGAAAGCACTTGAAAGGGGCATAAAGTTAAGAGCAATAATTAAAGTCACCAAAGACAACATATTCTATGTCAAGGATGGGTCACAATATTTTTCTGAAGTCAGACATATGGATGGTATCGTAGGCACATTTGTAGTCTCAGATAAGCATTACCTGGGTACATCTACAGTGCTATATGATGAAGGGAAGGTAAATGCTGAGGAAGGCATCCACAAGACACAATATCCCACACAGCAATGCATTTTTAGCACATCAAGGGAATTGATTCATCAGCAACAAAAATATTTTGACATTTTATGGGATCAGGCAATACCTGCGGTAGAAAAAATAAAAGAGATGGAAAATCTTGAAAATACGCAGCTAAATGTAATGGATAATCCGTTAAAAGTTCAAATTATGTTAACAAACTTGCTTCGATCTACCCCTAAAGAGGTTTGGCTTTTATTTTCTTCTTGTACAATTTTTGAAAACACACAAAGGCTCTTCAATATTTTAACAATTTTGCAATCATTTCAAGAAAAGATTGGAGTAAGGATATTAATACTAACTAACAACACTGAACCACTAAAACCTTCTGAAAGGACCCAAATTAACGTAACAGCAAAAGAGGGTGATGCCCCATTAGGCAAAAGTAGTATTGAAATCAGAAAGATTGAAAATGCGGGATTAACTAATTTTGAAGTTCAAACGAATACCATGATAGCCATATGTGATAGGGACAAATCACTAACCATAAAATTCAATCAAGATAAAGATTACACTTCAGTGGAAACGTTCTCTCAGTTAATTGAATCGGGAGTGTACACAGCCGGAAAAGAGCCTGTAATGCCCAGCATACTGTCATTTGAGAGATTATGGTATCAGACAAAGTTAATTCAAAATGTTGAAGAATCTGTCAATCTGCAGAAAGAGTTTGTAAACTTGGCAGCGCATGAATTGCGAAATCCAATTCAACCAATCTTGGGATTGTCAGAGTTGGTTCACGATAAAATAACGGATGAAGGGCAGAAAAAAATGCTAAATATTATCATAAAAAATGCCAGAAAGCTGATGCATCTAACGGATGACATACTGGATCTGACCCGTATTGAGGAGAAAATATTGGTGCTAAACAAGGAAAAAATTGATTTGTACCCATATCTTTTGAACCTGACAAAGGAATGCCAAACCCTTTTGCATGACAAAAACAACCACATGGAACTGGAGTTTAAACATAACAACAAACTGATTTTGGATTTAAAAAACGTGGTAAAAGACGAATTAGTAGAAGGGTATGATAAAAAGTATTTTGAGGTGTCTGCAGATCAATTCCGATTATCCCGGATACTCTATAACCTAATAGATAATGCAAACAAGTTCACTGATTCAGGGATTATTAAAGTCCTTGTTGAAATATGGGAAGACAAGGTGAAGTTTAGTGTGTTTAATTCAGGGAAAGCGATTGATGAGGAAATTCTTCCAAAGTTATTCAACAAGTTTGCAACAAAATCATTTCAAGGAACGGGTTTGGGATTGTATCTTTGCAAAAACATAGTTGAGGCACATGGTGGAAGGATTTGGGCAGAGAACAACAAGGACCCTGGTGGTGTGACTTTTGCATTTACCATTCCTTTGGACAGATAATTATTAGATAAAGTTATAGGGAATGTATAAATTGATTTATTGGATTTGGCAAGTTTCGCGCACATGGAATTTATTGTATAAGAATTGTTATTCATCATGAATTCACTAATGATCGGGGTCGAGTTTTTTAAATCTCAATAACTAATAATTATTATTAGGAGTATCACTGAAGATGATGTTGATATTACATTAGTTAAAAATACTTATAGGAATGATAATGGCTCATCGTATTTAACAACTCTAAAAGGGTTTGTTAAAGAATTAGATTTAGGAATTTCAAAGGTATCAATGTCTTTATTAGAAGATTATGGTGGTGGTAGATACTTGTCAATATCTAAGTATATAGAGAAATCATAATAAAATATGTTATAATTAAAGCATTATATCAATATCTCAAAAAGAGTAATTGAAATAACAATTATGAATATAATAAAATAACCCTGGAAAAGAAGAAAAACAATACGTGCCTCTAGTCCACAAATAATTGGAGCATGTGACAGTATGACTGTGATAAATGTTCCTGTAACATGATAAAACAAAATTTGGTATAGGGATGGACTATCTTTTCTTTTACCAAATTAATGCTAGACCTTCAAGCATATGAGCCCATGGTTCTGTTTGATTATCGATTAATGGACATGAAATACATTAAGATGATTTAGAACCTTTACAGATTTTAACTTCTGCATCTTTGTACTGATTAATGCATTTTGAATTAAACGTAAATGGAATCTTAAGCAAAAGAGATTGAAATGATGGATTATGCTTGGGATCCGATTTGTTATTGGAAAAGAATCACTCTCCAAACTTTAAGAACTTGTTTGAAGGCTCGTTTGATAGTTCCTTTAACTCCTTGATTAGTTCCAATGGCCTTGTTTCCAAGACGATGTAGATATGATATCCATTACCGGTCCATAGGACAGTAGGCTTACAATTGTCCAATTTGTCTTTTATTGTTCTGATACTTTTGTTCTTTGATCTGTCTAATTGCTTTAGTGCCTCTTCACATGGTAAATCTTCATTTAAATCGATATCAATGAAAATGATGTTTGATGCCTGTAGTGGAATTGTAGAATCAGCTAAAACAGGATATGCATTGATTCGGCAATCTATGAAATTTGCTTAAATACATTCGTTTAGTATTTGATCGAAAGTATACACGGTAAACTGGCAATTATTGCTAAAGGCAGTGGCCATTTTTCTTGGAAACAGTTGCTGTCTCCCTTTAAAGTGATATAGGATGAATTTTATCCCTTCCTTTACTTTGTCTGTTCTTTCTATCTCCTTTTCTTTTTCCATCATTACCAAAAATCATCAAGAGTTTTAACACCGGTAACATCTTTCGAAAAATCATAACCTAATGGTTTTAGCTGCTTTTCAAAAGTGGATTAACATTTCCAGATACTTCGCCCTATCAATGAAAGCGGGATTCGAGTGAGCTTTTCCAGGACCATTTGATTTGTAATACTTTATTGTATCCCCCTCCTTTGCTTTTAATTGATTTCCCACAATTTTTTGACGCTCATTACGGGAATATTCACTGGGATCTTTACTCAAGGTAAGATAAATCGCAAGTAGTTTGGTGGATACTTGCCCTTTTTCCATATCCATATATGCTTTTTGCAGTTTTATTGTTGGATCCCTATCACACTTTAAATCATCTACAAACTCCTTTTGAAGATTATTGATCCAAACGGGCCTTTCGGACTTTTTGCCTTCAATTCCTTTAACGTCAGGTTCTTTAGTATCATCTAAATGAATTCCGATGTAGTGTTTCTTTTCTATCAACAGCAATTTCTTATAGATAGATGATAATTCAATTTCCATATCCTCTAACACAATTGAGCATTCTGCAAGGAATTTGTTAATCGCTCTTTCACTTTTTGCATTCGTTACAAATATGCTGTCCGTATCACCATATATCACCTTAAAACCATATACTTCCTCAGCTATGTGCTTCATATACAACAGTGTTTGTCTCCGATATTCAGAATTCCTATCGGCATATTCTACCTGTTTGTCTTAACTTTTGATTTGGGCTGTATAAAAATAGTTTTTGAAGCTAAATTGGTATTGCCTCTCTCTTTCTATTTTCTAGTTCATCAATCCCATCTTGAGTAATTTGGTAGTTTTCGCCATCCGAAGAATGGATCAGTCCTTGAGCAATCAAGTCCTCAATGGCTTGATCTATTAGTGGAGACATTGTAGTGTCTATGGATTCCGTCAATTCTCCGATGCTGATTGAAGTGTCGCCTCTAGAGTCATACTTGGATGATAACCTATCTAATACAAAACTTTCAACATTGTGAAGGGCTCCATTGTCATCCTCCGAATTGGATATTTTATCCATGATAATAAGTGAATCCTACGCTTAAATCCTTATCTTT
>JACDHC010000027.1 GCA_013821245.1 Candidatus Nitrosopumilus sp. | reverse complement strand
CAACGGCATATTTCTCGCATGGATTTGAAGAACCTCCAATCTGCCGCGCTTGTCAGGTACCTTAATTTCAATTTCCCTATCAAACCTGCCAGGTCTTCTGAGTGCAGGATCAATGGCGTTTGGCCTATTGGTAGCAGCAATAACAATGACTTTACCCCTTGCCTCAAGGCCGTCCATCAATGACAATAACTGGGATACAACCCTTCTTTCAACTTCACCTGTTACCTCCTCCCTTTTCGGTGCGATAGAATCAATCTCATCAATAAACACTATGGACGGGGCTTTTTCCTTGGTTTCTTTGAATATTTCACGAAGTCTTGCTTCGGATTCACCATAAAACTTGCTCATAATTTCAGGGCCCGAGATACTGATAAAGTGCGCGTTGCTTTCATTTGCCACCGCTTTGGCAAGTAATGTTTTACCTGTGCCCGGGGGGCCATAAAGCAACACACCCTTTGGTGCCTCTATGCCCAGTTTTTCAAATATTTCAGGGTGGCGCAAAGGCAATTCAATCATTTCACGCACCTTTTGAATCTCCTCTTTCAATCCCCCAATGTCCTCATATGTAACTTGGGGCACACCACGCAGCGTTTCACCACGTTCAGCGATATGGAAAACCGTTTTTTGTGTAACTAAAACGGCGTCCACACCAGGTCCAGGTGTAACCCCTATAACTTGGAAGGTAAGTCTGCCACCAAAATATGGCACCATGACATTATCACCTTTAATCAACGGAACACTTTCAAGAGCATCAGCTAGATATCGCTCATCTATAGGAGGAATAGCCTCTAATGGCGCAACAATGACTTTTTCTGCAGGAACTGCCTTAATCTTTCTAACAAGCACAGTATCACCAATGGCTATACCAGCATTGTTTCTAACCAGGCCATCCACCCTGATTATACCCTTTCCCTCATCTGAAGGATAAAGCGGCAAACATTTTGCAACGGTTTTGCGTTTTCCCTTTATTTCGACAACATCTCCTGTAGATGCACTCAATGAATCCATAGAATCATAATCAATTCTAGCAACTCCACGGCCTACATCTCGCGTATAAGCTTCAAGCACCTTTAGAGTTGTGGTGTTTTGGCTCACATATACTACTACACTATAACTACTTATAACTTTATTATCAAAATCAAGCGAAAATAAAAGATTTAGTTAATTTTTACAAACTAATAGATATTCTGTAATACCGATAAGAAGATAAAATTATTCTTAAATGCTAAAGAAATGTTATGTTAAAGAGAATAAATTTAAAAGCGGGTCTAAAGGTTTACTATTAGATATAATTGGGGAAAAGGACACTAGTAAGAAGAAGAGGAAGAGGAGGAAAGCAATTTAGAGCAATAATAGTTGGAAAAATCGCTCCCACTAAATATCCAAATTTTAAGATTAACGAACTTCATACTGGAGTTGTAATGGATATAATACATGAACGTGGAAGAGATGCACCAATAGCTAAAGTTAAGTTTGATGATGGGCTTTATTCATATGTCCCAGCACCAGAGGGTACAGTGGTTGGGAATAAAATAGAAGTCGGAAATAGTGTAAAGCCATCTTCTAAAAATATTCTTGATTTAGAATCCATTCCAGATGGAACAATCATTTGTAATATAGAAAAAAATATTGGAGATGGAGGAAAGCTTATCAAGGCTGCAGGTTCATCGGCAATAGTTTTTTCACATTCAATGGATATGGTGAAAATAAAATTTCCATCTGGCACTATACTAAATATGAATCCCAAATGCCGTGCAATGATTGGAGTTATTGCTGGCGGGGGCAAAAAAGAAAAGCCATTCCTCAAAGCTGGAAATAAAGCAAAATACATGCAATCAAGAGGAAGGCTATATCCAATAGTAAGGGGAATAGCACAAGCCGCAGTATACCATCCTCATGGAGGAGGAAGACATCAACACATTGGTCATCCCTCATCTGTTGCAAGGAATACGCCACCAGGAGCAAAAGTAGGTATCATAGCACCCAGAAAAACAGGTCGAGCAAGACTAAAAAAGAGACAATAGAACACAAACTTTCTTTTTATTTTTTATAATATGGCATATTTGATAAAGATACTTGAAGACATGGAATATGCTTTAAAGAATAATACATTTTCAAGATCAACGGCTTTAGAACACCTACAAAAACAAGAAGAAGGAAATCCCTTTAAGGTATTGATTGGAACGATCCTTTCATCTAGGACAAGAGATGAAAATACAACTAATGCATTAACAAAATTATTTACAAAATATAAAGATTCAAAAGAAATTGCAGATGCAGATATAGAAGACATTAAAAAAGCCATATCATCAGTAGGCTTTTACAACATAAAAGCAAAAAGAATAAAAGAAGTCTCAAAAATCATAAATGAACAGTATCAGGGTAAAGTGCCAAGCAATATCAAAGATTTGCTAGATTTGCCTGGTGTTGGAAGAAAAACTGCTAATTGTGTATTAGTTTACGGATTTGAGATTCCAGCCATCCCTGTAGATACTCACGTACATAGGATTTGCAACAGGCTGGGAATAGTAAATACAAAAGATCCAGATAATACTGAGGAGAAACTATCAGAAATTTTAGATAAAAAATATTGGATTAAATTGAACTCCATAATAGTAAGGTATGGGCAAAATATTTGTCTTCCAGTAAAACCTCAATGTAATTATTGTAAATTAAAAGAAAATTGTAACTATTATAAAGAAAAAGATAGTCAAGTAATAGTAAAATCAATATAGAAAGTAACGTATTATATTTGGCGCCTTTTTTTAAATACCAATAAAAATATTACCAGTCCTCCAACTCCCACTATCATTATAAACGGTAGATAGTATAAAGGAGATTGAGAAGGATTTCCAGATAAAACCTCAAAATTAACATATCCACTTGACGCACTATCTGGCAATTGGGATTCATCTTTTCCATAAACATCGATAGAGCCGATTTTAAACCCATTTAATGATAATTTATCAATAACAGTTCTTTTACCATTACTAACAGACAATCCCTGAACATTAGCATGAGTTAAAACAACAGGATTATCTGCAAACCAACCATTTTCCTTATTTTCATATAATCTCATGTATCCAGTGTCATTGGTATTTGCAGCTACAAAGAATTGTTTTGATTCATCACCAAACATTGTTATTTCAATAAATTTTTCACTTGGAGAGGGTTCTTTAATTTGTATCACGGTTTTTGCTTCAGGGTTATTAGAATAGGTCAAATTATTATTAATAAATAATATCCAATCATTTTGTATAGGATCTTGAAATTTATATTCTGTTGAGTTTTGTCGTTCTTGATTAGAAGCAGTATAAGGAAAAGTAAATCGTTCATTATTATTTTTTTTAAATATTTGAAATTCTTGGGTTTGATTTAATTGTGCAAAAATTAAACTAGAATTATATACAATACTAAATGTTATAAACAAAAACAGCAAGAAAAAGCAAGAAAAGTAAGTTGATCTGTCTATGAGCATCTAATATTCCTTTTTAAAAGAAGTATATATTTGTAAAATTATATAGTATTGGAAATATTTCACTCTACAAATGGATTCTGATATGATGATATAACCTGGGAGATTTCAGGACGCATAAGATGAATAGGTGGCACTTCTCCAGACAAAAACATTTTTCTCATTTTGGTACCACTTAATTCCTCTTTATAATTCTGGTCATGAGGGCAAGTTCTTTCATTTGCAAAGTTTATACATTTTTTACAATAATAAAAAGCAGGGAAAAATATCGGTTCTATTCCAAGGTCAGGATAGGCTTTAAAAATATCATGAGCAGCAAATGGAGTGTAATAACTGCTTACTCCAGCGTGGTCTCTTCCTATTATAATATGAGAACACCCAAAGTTTTTGCGCATAATAGCATGATGAATTGCTTCCTTTGGTCCTGCATATTTCATTTTAGTATGTAAAGTAGAGAAAATAATTTTCGGTTTTGGGTAATAGTTATCTATTAGAGCATGATATGTCTCCAAAATTACCTCATCTTTAAAATCCCCAGTCTTTTTTTTTCCTATCAAAGGATTAATAAATAAACCATCATAAATATTCAGTACAGATTTTTGTAGCATTTCATGTGCTACATGTGGAACATTTCTAGTTTGAAACGCAACAATACTTTTCCAACCGCGATTATAAATTTCCTCTCTAACCTTTGAGGGGGTTAAACGAACCTTATCATCCAAATCGATATTATTTAGTATTTTAACTTCCCCTTCGACAAGAGTATCCTTCATTGTTAGATACCCATACACCCCTGGGTGAGAAGGGTCATCTGTTTGAAAAATTGACTTTGCCGCTTGGAGTTTATCAATAGAAAATAAATCCTTTACATATAATATTCCAAATATTTTACCATTATTTCGCAATGCAATTTCTGATTCACCCCTAACTTTTTTGGCAGACTCATCATCAATATCTAACATAATAGGAATTGTCCAAGGTAAACCGTTACTAAGCCGTCCTTCTTTTAAAATACTAAGAAAATTCTCTTCACCTATAAAACCCTTTAAAGGGCTGAAAACACCAAAAGAAAGATTCTCTACCTCCTTTTTTAATTCAATATCCACATCTAATGCAAACAAATCATCATCTATTTTAGATGAATCAATAAAATTATTTACAAGATTACCACCATGTGGTTTTATCATTCATATTTACATCATATGATAAGGTTATTTCTTTTTTTCTAGTTATGTTTATTTTTTGGTCCAATGCAATCCACACTCTTTATGTAGATTATTTTCCCACCACCATCGTCCAGATCGTAAATCATCTCCAGACAATATTGCCCTAGTACATGGAGCACAACCAATACTAGGATATCCTGCATCATGTAATTTATTGTAAGGCAAATCATTCTGTTTTATATAATCCCAGACCATGTCATTTGTCCAATCAGCTAATGGATTAATTTTAAAAATATTATTATTGGATGAATCTATTTCAATTTTTTTTGTATTTGCTCTTGTAAAAGTTTGGTCTCTCCTTAAACCAGTTATCCATGCATCCAAAGTTCCCAGAATTCTTTTCAATGGATGGACTTTTCGGATTTCACAACAGAGTTTTCTATTTGAAACACTTTCATACATCAAATTTATTCCATTTTCATAAACCATTTTTTCAACTTCCAAGTGATCTGGAAATAATGTCTCTATAGGTATTTGATATTTTTTTTGTATTCTATCCATTACCTCATAAGTTTCGGGGTTGAGTCTACCCGTATCCAAAGTAAAAATTCTAGCATTATTTTTATCAATTTTATTCATCAAATCAATTACAACTACATCTTCAGCACCAAAACTAGATGCAAATGCAATTTTTGGGGAAAATTTTTCCATGGACCAAGATAAAATATCTTTAGCATTTTTTGTTTCCAATTCCTCAAAATGTATAGAAACGGGTTTTATAGAATTAGTTTGTTTATCATGATTTAACATATTATTAGTAATGATTTTAACTTCTTATAACTATTGTTGCAAAAAAGCCAAATGATCTAGAGTCTTTTAGAAATATTAAATAAATAGTTATACCAAAGTTATTATAGTTTATTAACAAGTATAGAGAAGTTATTAAATCTCGTGGTGAAAAGTCTGGAATTAGAAAATAAATGGAAATTATTTACAAAATATCATGATCTTGGATTCGATCCTTTAAGATGGTTACCAGAATGCTCCAACGAGTTAAACTATGACAGGTTAAACATTTTATCTGAAGAACTTAAAAGAAATAATTTAAGAATACATCCAAACTACTATAGTTATTTTTTCTATCCTGAAAAAAAAAATGTAGAAATAATTAGAAGAGTATACAAATCAAATGAGGAATTAAAATCAGAGGATCTAAAGACAAAGAAAGCCATTTCAATACTGAAATGGGATAAGAATATAGTTTATGATAATACCGTGTTGATAGAAAAAATTAAAAGAATTTCAGAACAATTAAAAACAAAAATAGAAATCGAAAGAATTTCCATAATACCAACAAATAGTAAAGAGGAGTATCAGTTTACTTTATTCGATCATATTAAAACTCAAAGAGGAAATAGATCCGGTTATACTGTCGTTACTAGTTCCAATACACAAGCTACAGACATTAACCAAAACATAGAATCGCCAATTCATATGGAAATATCACTCACAGAATCCATTAATTTACTGAATTCATTGGGGTGTTCAATTGACATAAGGCTTTTTCCTATTTATGATGCACCTAACGACGATATTCTTGACAAGATAAGAAGATATATTGACAACTTTACTATAAAATATAATTACTCATTTGAAGATTATAGTTCGTTAAAATTAGGAAGCCTTTTTTTTGGTACTACTGCAACAGGCAATATGCACAAAGAACTACCAAACAGATACGACTTGGTTAAAGAAGATGCGCAAATAATAACTACGGATAAATTGGGTCTTTTAGCATGTCTTAGTTTATACACAATTGCAATTCTGGATGACAAATTATTTGAAAAATTAAATAAATATGGCATACAAGAAAGCAGATTAAATCAATTAAAAGATCTAGCTATAAAAAATCTAACCGAACCAAAAACATCCCTAGGCAAACTTATCACAAAGTTTTTACCGGACTTTGAAAGCGAATTTGATTTTCAATCACATATAATAATTTCACACCCTGTATCAAAAAATGGAGTTTTATCTTTATATGAAATATCAAAACTAACCAATAGTGAACTAATTATAGATGATATTCCCGTAATTGATAGAGACATTACTAATTTTGTGTCTAAGGAGTATTTGATATCTAATCCCACAGCATCAACCTCCAATACCTACATGTTACTAATGTCCAGAGAAATATCTTCAACAGTTATTGATGAATTAAATAAAAATAAATTTAATCCCACGGTAATTGGAAAGATTGGAAAGATTGGAAAGATTGGAGTCTCTTTTAATAGTAAATAAGAATTAGCAGCAAAAATTAGTTAATTTAGTAGATACATTGATAAAATATAGAAGAGATTTTTTCAGACATATTAGTTAAATTATACAGATTATTCCCAAGTTGTGCCCTTTAGTTTAGAAAATTTTAAAAATGCGTTATTCTTATCCAAACCATAAGTATTAGCACCAGTCAAATCAGCCTCAACAAATATTGTCTTATTTATAATACTTCCACGAAGATCAGAACCCTGTAATTCGGCACACATAAAATTAGCGTTGTCTAGATTACTTTTGGTAAGAAAAGAATTTCTCAAGATTGCATACATCATTAATGCATTGGATAAATCAGCACCATCAAATTTAGAATTTAATAAATTTGATTGAACCAGATTTACAGCTCTGAGTTTGGAATTTGAAAAGTCAGAATTATTAAAAGAGACTCCATTTAGATATGCATTGGATATATTCCTATTAGAAAAATCCTTTCCATCAAATATTAAACTTAGAGTAAGATTATTCATTCTCCATTCATTGAATTCACCAATAAGCTCATTTTGGAGCAATCGCAATCCTTCATCCTGTTTTGATTCAGACATATTATAATTTTTATAATATCAATATTAATTTGTTGATTTCAAAATATGTAATAATAAATTATAACATGACAGTTGAAATTATAAAATAAAAAAATATTAACCACCTGTCATTTTTGTAAATTTATTATTTCGTTTTACATAAGAAACATAATCCAGGTTTGCAAGAGCTACCATAGCTGATTCTCGTACTTCTTGTCGTTCATCATCTAAAGCTTGTTTTAAGATATTACGAGACTCTTCAGATCCTATAACACCTAAAGCAATAGCTGCTTCGTGTCTTACAAAATAACTTGGATCGGATAAAACTGCTTTGGACAGAAAATCTATTCCACTAATATAGCCTAGTTGACCAAGTGAGAAAGCTGCTTCGTGTCTTACTAAACCATCCACATCATTTAATAATACATCTCCAATCAAGTCAACTGCCTTTTCATCAGAAATATCTGCTAGAATACAAACTGCTCTTGTTCTTACAACATAATCCTCATGTTTCAGTAATTTTTTGAAAAAGACTTCATCTTGGACATCAAAATGTTTTTCCATATCTAATAATAATTGTATTCTATTATTCAATGGGATTATCAAAAGAATGAATCATTTATAATGTTTTGTAAAACATCTTTACAAGTATTAAATATAGCTATTGAGTCATAGAGATTTAATGCGTGTAAGATATTGGAGGCTCAATTTCGATGATTTAAGGAATGGTGAATACCCCATAGAAAACGTCAACCATTGGGAAATAAAATGCTTACAAGGAGAATACGAGCATTTTGGGATATTTTGGTATAAATACGGAACTCCATTTGACAAAGAACCAGTTAATGGAATATGTTTCTATTATAATGATATACCTTTGGATAAGGTTGAAGATATTGCTAATTTTCTCAAATCAAAGTATGGAGGAAAAATAGCCTACAGGCAAACACGTGTATTTTTGCAAGGTTCAAAAGAATTTGCAGACAAACAATCAATCATAAACTTGGCAGAAGAATTGAGTTCAAAATATAATGCACCTATCGAAATAACAATTGAATTTGAAAAAATAGAAAAAGAGACCCAGGACCAAGTTATAACGCTTCCCCAAAATAAGGGATTGCCTATAGTAGGTCCAGACTAATAATGCAATTAACGGTTATAGGCATCAAGATACCTATATATTATTTGGGTTTTACCGTTTAATACACCTTACAACCATGAATAACAAAGGTAGTCTTAATGAAAAAAAATTGAGGGGTTCAGGAGGATATACTGTAGCCAAAATCAATGATACCGAGCAAAAAATGGCTAACCTAGGAGGCCCAGAACTATTTTTAGCTGGAATTGGAAGATTAGAAACGGATAGGTTTGTTAAACACCATTGCAATAAGTGTGAAAAGGATTATGAGGGGGCTCCTAACATTCAATATGAAAATCCTAATGAAGACCTAGGGGAAAATATAATTTTAATTGAAAAAGGAGAATATAAATGCAAATCATGTAACTCAGTCATAGCACAATATAGAAAATTTAACGATGTTAAAGAAAATAACACACATTTACCAGATAACAAAGACGCAGAAGTGAAAACAGATATTAAAGAATCAATGAAAAAATCAGAATTAGACAATAAAGAAATAATGACACAATCGGTGAATAATAATTCTAAACCTATAGATTTAGGACAGGAAGAGAAGGAGGATTATAGTCCAATTGAGAATATAATAGGTCTGTCGGCTTATAACAACAATGCTCAATTAATAGGGAAAATTAGCGAAATAGGTTTAAGAAAAATTTCTGAAGGAAAAGTTCAATTCAGTTTTAAAATAACCAACGGTTTAAAGAAGGAAACAATTGAGGTTGCATGGGACAATATCGATAAAATTGGAGATATAGTTATTTTACATGGAAGTTTTGATAACGCACCGCCATCATATAATGATAAAAATAATGCTAATAGTTCAACAAACCAAAATTATAAAACATGTATCAACTGCAGCTATCAAAACGATACCGAGGCGTTATTCTGCGAGGAATGCGGTAAAAAAATAGAATAAAAGGCATATGGATTATTTAATTCCAATTCGTACGTCTGCCACTCTTGAACCTTTTCCTTCTTCTAGAACTAGTAACGGATTTATATCGAATTCTTCAATTTCCGGAAAATCAATAACTAATTGAGATAATCTCAATAAACAATCAATTATAGAAAAGAGATCAGAAGGTTTTTCTCCTCTAGCACCTTTTAACAAACCAATAGTCTTTATTGATTCAACCATAATTTTTGCTTCTGATTCAGAAATAGGTGCAAGTCTGAAATTTACATCTTTTAAAATCTCCACATAAATACCACCTAGACCAAACATCAATAAAGGTCCAAACAATTTGTCTTGTTTAGCTCCCAGAATGGTTTCTCTTGAATTAGTTATCATCTCTTGTACGAGAATACCATTAATATCCGCATCAGGGTGATGTGTTTTCACACTATGCAAAATCATGTTAAAACCATTTTTTACTTCGTCATTATTTTTCAATCCAACTTTTACGCCGCCAGCATCTGATTTGTGTATTACATCTTTGGACGATATTTTCATAACTACAGGATATCCAATGTTATTTGAGGCGCTAATTGCATCATTTTCATTATTTACAAGTATACTTTTAGGAATAGGAAAACCATATGCCTTAAGCACTTCATAACCTTCATCTTCCAAAAGATTTGAACGACCTTGTCTTTTTACATTTGACAGAATAGTTCTAACTTTATCTTTATCTACAGAAAATGTTTTTATATAATCGTTTTTAACATTTAACCATTTACTAAATCTGTACATAGACTCAAGTGCTCGTATAGCAGGTTCAGCATACATAAAATGCGGTACACCGCCTTCTGACAATATTTGTTTATTTTCCAATCCCTCAGCTAAACCCATCAGAGCTGCTAACATGGTTTTCCCCGTATTTTTAGATGTCCTAATTATTGTTTTAGCTAATTCATTATAATCCAAAGTTGCAGAAGGAGTGCACATTGTAACTACCGAACCTACACTAGGATTAGATAAAACTTCTCGAAGAACCTTTTCAAATCTGTCAGAATCTGCATCACCTACAATATCAACAGGGTTTTTTGAAGAACCATGAGGAGGAATGACTTTTGATATAATATCTCTAGAATTAGAAATATCTGCCATTTGTATTCCATATTTAGAGCAGGAATCCGTTGATATAATTGCAGGTCCACCCGCATTAGAAACAATAACAACACCTTTATCACTTCCAGGTAAAGGTTGTTTTGAAAAAGCAGTAGATAATTCAAATAACTCTTGCATAGTATCGACGCGAATTACCCCTGACTGTTTAAAAACTGATTCATATATCTCATCTGATCCCATCAATGCACCAGTATGAGACATGGCTGCTTTGGCCCCTTCAGGAGTTCTGCCAGATTTCAAAACGATTATTGGTTTCCTTTTTTCAAAAGTAATTCTTTTTGCAATATTCATAAATCTACGACCATCATGAATATCCTCCAAGTACATTAAAATCACCTTTGTAGAGGGATCTTCTTCTAGTAATTCAAGGATATCATTTTCATCCATATCGACTTTATTTCCCATGCTGATTACTTTTGAAAAGCCTATCCCTTGAGCCATTGCATCCTCAACGGTAGCTGCACAAATAGCACCACTTTGAGAAACTAGAGCAATTTCCCCATATTTGGGAGTGATTTTTAAAAACGTTAGATTCACAAGATTTTGTTCTGTTAGGCTCATTATTCCAAGGCAATTTGGACCTATTATCCTTATTCCATAATGTCTTCCTATATCCCGGATTTGTTGCTCGAGCTTTGCACCCGATTCATCTACCTCTTTAAAGCCAGCTGAAACAATTATAGAAGCCTTGATTTTTTTCTTTCCTATTTCTTCCATAACAGATGGAACAATTTTACTAGGGGTCGCTACAACTGCCAAATCAACATCTTCAGGTATATCCAGAACGCTTTTGTATGCTTTTATTCCAAATACAGAAGAACTAGATGGTGTAATAGGGAAAATTTTTCCCCTATAGCCATTCAAAATATTTAAAAAAATGGCTTTTCCTACTCCAGGTTTTTCAGAAGCTCCTATTATTGCAATAGAAGAAGGCGAAAGAAAAATATTTTTTATATTATCAGTACTCAATAAAAAATTTAAGAGCAGATGGTTATAAAAATATTAACTAAAAATTTAGTTTTTATATAATAAATTATCAAATTAATTAAATGACTATAAATGATATTATTTTAGAAATTGATACTAGTAAGTTAATAAATGACCTTCAAAGATTAATCAAGATTTCAAGTGTTTCTGCAAGAAAACAAAACTTGGAAGAATGTGCCAGTGAAATTGTAAAAATTATGAGAGAGACTGGGATTTTTGCAGAACTATTATATTTAAATAAAAACGAGAAAAATGAAGCTCCACCAATAGTATATGGAGAAGTGAAATCAAAATCAAATCCAAATGGAAAAACAATTTTGTTTTATAATCACTATGATGTCCAGCCAGAAGAGCCATTGGATCTTTGGGAATCTAAACCATTTGAAGGCATCGTTAAGGGTAATAAGATTTTTGGGAGAGGCGCATCTGATGACAAAGGCGAACTAATAACAAGACTAAGTGCAGTTGAATATTTTTTAAAACATACAGGTGACGTACCAGTCAATATAAAATTTTTAGTAGAAGGTGAAGAAGAGACAGGAAGTAATAACATTTCTAAATATTTAAACAAATACAAAAACAAATTAAATTCAGATTTAGTAATATGGGAATTTGGATATATCGATCAAAAAGAGCGTCCTATAATAAGTCTAGGTATGAAAGGATTATTATATGTAGAAATGACTGCCATAGGGCCTTCAAGAGACGTCCATTCAAGTTTGGCCGTATTAATTGAAAATCCAGCATGGAAATTAATTCAAGCTCTGTCAACTTTAGTTAACAAAGACGGAATGATTTTAGTTAAAGATTGGCATAAAGAAGTTAAAACACTAACTGAAGAAGAAGTCAAAATGATAGAAAATGAACCGTTTGATGAAGAAAGTCTCAAAAAAGAATATGGGATAAAAAAATTTGTCAATAATATTAGTGGAAAGAACATCAAGAAGGCACTTACAAGCGAACCAACATGCAATATATCTGGATTGATTTCAGGATATATTGGAGAAGGGGCCAAGACAATTCTACCATCCAAGGCATCTGTTAAGATAGATTTTCGATTGGTTCCACATATGGATCCAAAACTTCAGTTTGAAAGATTAAAAAAGCACATGGAGAAAAATGGGTTTGTGGACATTCAAATTACAAACATCCATGGGGAAGCAGCGGGTAGAACAGAAATAAACAATCCTTATGTAAAGTTGATTCAAGAATCCGCAAACAAGGTCTTTGGAGATTCAATAATTTCCATATCTTCTGCAGGTACTGGTCCCATGTACGATTTTATAGACATACTAAAAATTCCATGCATATCTATTGGCGGAACATATATTTTTTCGAGAATTCATTCACCCAATGAATATGCCAGGATTGATTTATTGGAAAAAACGACAAAGTGTATTATTACAATTATTAACAATATTTCGAAAATGTAATTTTTATAATAACCTATTATTTTTGCTTATAAGTATGAAATGAGTTTTATTTGTATTGGGTTTTGAATATCATAACAACTACCATATAAAAGATTGGAAAAAAAATGTAGTAGAAGAAATAAATGAAAAAGAGAGCATAAAAGAAATTTCAGAATACGCATTACATATTGCAAGAATTATAAACTATCCAAATCTTAGTATTGATAATTACATAAAACAAATAGAAGGAATAGGAGTAGAATTAAAAGCAAAAATAAAAACTCCAAAAGAGATGAGACCTACACATATTATTGAGAAATTCAATGAATTTTTTTTTATGGATAAAAAATTTCAGCCAAACGTTAATGATTACTATAATCCTAATAACAATTATTTAAACATAGTATTAGAAAAGAAAACAGGAATTCCAATTACTTTGTCGATAATATACATTCATTTAGCAAGTTTTTTAAATTTTGAATTACAACCAGTAAATTTTCCTTCTCATTTCTTAGTAAAATACACTCTCGATAAAGAGTCTGAAGAATACATAATAATCGATCCATTCAATAAAGGTAGAATTATGGATGACTATATTCTTCAGGATTTACTAAATAAAGTAAATCCCAAATTGAGCATGTCTGTTTCTAATAGCATATTAGAGAAAGCAAGTACCTCTCAAATTTTGATAAGATTGTTAAACAACTTAAAGATTGGATATATAGAGGTAGATGATCTGCAAAAGATTGAATTAATAAATGAAATGATATTGTCACTAGACAGATTTAACCCTGAAGCAATAAGAGACAAAGGAATGATTTTATATAGGTATAAGAAATTCGAAGAATCTTTAAGAAACTTTTATCAATATATTGAATTAAATCCTGAAGCAGAAGATATCGATAAAGTTTTAGAATTAATAAGGCAGATTAGGAATACAATGTAAACGATAAATTCCAAATATCATATATACTACTTAATTAATTTATATCTAGTTCTTTAGCATCAAGTCTACATCTTTTAGAAGATGCAACGGGTTTTTAAACTTCAATAAATGGTTTTATGGTAGATAGTAATGAAAACTTTTAGTTGAGCAATAACAATTAATTAAATTAAATATTTTTATTTATTTTAAGGTATAATTCTTTAGCATTTTTTCTGGCTTCTTCAGTAATTTCCTCATTAAAAATGGTATTACTTAAAGAGTCCAAAACTATTTGCCATTCTTTTATGCTCAATAGAATACTCTTTTTATCAGCAGCATTACCCATACCAATTTTTTATGTTTCTGTTATAAAATTCTTTTACAATTACCTGCAACATATGTAATTGACAACAGTAGGTTAATCCAAAACAATTTTCTCTTTTTTAAATATAAAAACAGTTTTATAAGATTTTAGTTTGAGAGCAATACAATTTACCTATCAGAATCATATCCTTTTTGAGATAATATAAAATCCATGAGATGAAATAATTAATGCTGCTAAAGACATTTTGGTAGCAAACACCAAATTCCATGGTGTATGAGGATTCGGATAAGGCATATACAAGGCATCTAATTTTAACTCCCCTTGAATCAAATCGGCAGTAATTAATGCATTCCAGATAATAAAATTATAGAAGAATTCATAAATGGAAATTATCAATATAACTAGAACAACTAACTGAAGTATAGTTTTCATACTTTTTGGGATATCTTTTACCTTATCTCCACCCAATTTAGTAACGCAATACCATCCCACAACAGATACAATCATAAGGTAGGTTACAAGCTTTGCAAGTCCTTCAAAAGGAAATTCAGTACTTACCAATACTTCACCTATTATTACATTTCCGGTGTCCAAATATTCATTTAGACTTGTATAAATAGAATAAAACGTAATTACAGTCATTATAATGGCACAAATATAAAAGATGACAAGGTAAAATCGCCTAGAAAGTAATTCATCTCTTTCGATAGTTAGAGTCATTAATAAAATCGTTCAAATATCAAATATATAAAACTGTATTTGATAAGACTAAACCTCCCACATTGTTAAAAAAGGCATTTAATTATAATTAAAATCATTTGCAATTCTCAAATACTTTTAGTAGTTTATGTAGATCATTTTCAGTTACCAAAGGATGAACAGGTAATGACAAAACATGATGCCAAGCCCAAATAGTATTTGGTAATACGTCAACAGAAAGAGAATCAGAATTATTATAATATGGTGTTTTATGAACTGGAGGATCATAATATACCGTAGCACCTATACCTTCATTAATAAGATGATTTTTAACTAGATCTCTTTGATTTTTATCTTTAAAATTAACAGTAAACAGATACCAATTAAACTTTTTATCCGCAGTTTCTTGGGGTAAATTAATAATAGACTGTATTTGTTCAAATTTTTTTAATCCATCTGTTAAAACATCTGCATTGTTTTTTCTTATTTTTAACATTTTATCTAATTTTTTCATTTGAATTTTCCCAACGCCTGCACTTAGTTCGGGCAATCTTAAATTCAGGCCAAATAGTGCGGTATCATATCCATGGATCATTCCATGGTTTCTAACCATTTTTAGTTTTTCAGCAACATCATCATTATCTGTAACAACAGCTCCTCCTTCGCCTGTAGTAATCACTTTACTTGCATAAAAACTAAAACAACCTATATCACCCAAAGTCCCTGTTTGTCTTTGAAAATAAGTAGATCCTAATGACTGACAAGCATCCTCTATTACATATATGGAATGTTCCCTTGCAATAGAATTTATTTCATTCATATTGGAAGGATGACCATAAAGATGAACAGGAATAATAGCTTTAGTGCTTTTATTGATCTTCTTTTCCATATCAAGAACATCAATAGTATAGTCTTGCTTGTTAATATCAGCAAAAATTGGTTTAGCACCAGCTGCCATTACAGAATTTGCGGTGGCCACAAAAGTAAAAGAAGGGAGTATAACTTCGTCTCCGGGTCTTACACCAATAGACAACAAAGACGCATGAAGTGCAGAAGTACCAGAATTAACGGCAATGACATGTTTTACATCAATATATTCTCGCAAACTACTTTCAAATTCTTGAACTCTTTTTCCCCCATTATTTGCAGGAGAAGTTAATATATTTTCTTCAAGTATATTTGATAATTCTTGTTTTTCTTCTACGCCCAACCAAGGTTTGTTTATCGGGATCATTAATTTAGTTATAAAGAAATAACAAGTATAAAAATTAGTAAAACGATTTAATTTTCTAATGTGGATCAATTGCGAATATCTATATTGTTCTTTTCAATTTGATTTTTATACAATATACCCATTTGCAAAATCAAGATATATAAAAAATTAAAATTATTATACAGATATAATTTTTTAGGGTCAATACTTAATTATTATGCTAAAAGAATATATTTTCTAAATATTTAGTGCTTTGTTGCGTAATTCATTATCCTTCAATCATATGTATTCCGTTACGCTATAGCCTCCTAAACAGGTTATACAGCGATATCTTTATCATCATCTCTTTTACCATG
>JACDHC010000161.1 GCA_013821245.1 Candidatus Nitrosopumilus sp. | reverse complement strand
GAGGTAGACCTAGAAAACTTTTGGATGGAGTTAGCAGAAAGCAGTTATGAAATCATTCCCAGTTATTTAACATTCTTTTACGACTTTCAAAAAAAGGCAATGAATTTGCGAAATAATCCTTCTGCATTGACTAATGCGGCAGCATTTGGTGTACCCAAAATGTTTCTTCCCAGATGGAATCCTGTTTATATGTTTCAAGACAAGGATTATTTTATACCTCAAAACTGGACCTATTACTATGATAATACTCCTTTAGTAAAGACCCTTGAAAAATACATTGATTATAATAAGCTAGCCCCTCCTAGTAAAAAAATAAATAAAGAAAAAAATAGTAATACTGACAATAATTTTACAATATCTAGTAGTTCTAATATTAGGTTGGTAATTACTGCTGTAAATGTACTTACAGCTGAACCATTAGTTTTTGACAGCGATCGCTCGTCTATCGTTTCTAAACATCTGTTAGCAAGCTGCGGATATCCAAATTATGGATTTCCTTGGGTTGAAATAGAGAAAGGAGTTTACGGATGGGATGGGAGTTTACTAAGTAATACCCCAGTCAGAGAAGTTATCGCCTCATCACCAAGAAACGATAAGAACATCTTCATTGTTGAAAATTATAGTAGGAAAATAGATAGATTGCCTGCCAATATGACTGAGGTGATGGATAGGGCAAAGGACATCATGTTCAGTGATAAAACCCTCCATAGTCTAAAAATGGCAAAGGTCATGACTAGGCAAATACAACTGATAGAAAAACTTTACGAATACTTTGAAAAATCAGAGAATAGACCCATCTCACAAAATGACAATGGCGGGGGAAAAACTAATGATATAGGTAACGATTATACCTTCACACACAACGAAGTTGAAAAAATAAGAAAAGAATATAAGAATCTTGTTCATAACCGTGGCGCAGAAATACTTTCGGTAACAAGAATATTGCGTAGTAGAATTGAAAACCCCGATGTTTCAAAGAATGCAGATTTTTCTGTTAAAACAATAAAGGAAATGATATCAGAAGGCGAAAGAAAAACTTTGCAAAGTATAAAGGAATTTAGAGAAAATAATGAATATAATTACCATTCACACCTATAGATAATTACTAGATTCGTATATATCAAATATTAAGGGAAAGAAGATTAACAAAATTTAACATTATTATCGATAATCCCGAGATACGACTTGATACGTGGATTCATACCGTCTCAACAAATGATAAAATGAATTATTCTTAAATATAAACAAGACAATAGTATATGATGAAGGTAAATACTACAGAAGAACAATCATCGTCCTTATCCGAATTAACCGTAGAAAAAAGAAGTGGAAACTCTGAAAAATTTAGTGAGGAAAAACTAATTAGAGGAATTAGCAGGGCTGGTACGCCTTTCATGCTTGCCAAAGATATTTCAAAATCAATAATTAGTAAGTTGGCTGAGAATCCTCCTATTGAAAATCACATCTATTCAAGTAAAATCAGAGAGTATGTTACGGAAGAATTAAAACAAAGAAATCAAGGTACAATTGCTGAGTCATATGTAGGATATAGCAAAAATAGTGTTACATCTATCAATGAAGAACAACTACACAATAGTAAATACGATTCAAAAGTATCTCAAACTGCAAATACAAAATCAAAACAGTTTGCTAAAGACAAGGATAATACCTCAGGAAGAGGATCAAAAACGAGAATTTAATAAAGGATCATTTCTTTTTTTGGCTACGAATATTTTACACTTTTCTATCCATAGAAGATAATTCCCTCTTGTAAGATTTCTTTAACCATATGGGTGTGATTATTGTTGTAATCGCTACCATTATGATTATAGCTGTATAAATATCAGTAGAGAGTGCTCCTGATGTTACTCCAACACCAGCTACTATGAGGCCCACTTCACCTCTTGATACCATCCCTATTCCCACTCTCATTGATTTTGTCTTATCTTTGAGAAACAATATAGATGGCAATCCGCATCCTAATAGCTTTGTAGAAATTGCTATTACTATAATTATCCCTGCAATAATTAATACATCGATGTTAACACCTCTTAGATCCACTTGAGCACCTATTATTGCAAAAAATAAAGGTGCAAAAATAAACTGCAGTTTATGAGCATACTCTTCGACTTGTTTTATTAATTTAGTACTAGCAACAGCCATTCCAGCTGCAAATGCACCCACGATTGGAGACAATCCAACATAAGCCGCAATACCAGCTATGCCAAAGAAAATGGCTGTAGTAATTCCTTCGATGCTACCTCTTGACCTCCATAATTTTTCTCTATGTAGTATCCTTGGAATGAGAAAAATGGCGCCAATCAATAACACAGCAAACAGTCCTAGAATTTTTAATATTAGAAATGCTACGTCCATTATTTGGGGCGAAGTATCCCCAGATTGCACCATTGTAACAACGACAGATAATATTGCGATGGCAAGAATATCGTCAACTATAGCCGCACCCAGAATAAGTCTGGCTTCCTTAGACTGCATCTTCCCTAATTCTGTTAATACCTGAATCGAAATTGCTATACTTGTGGCTGTCAACGCAGTAGCAATAAGTAGTACTTCTAAAGAATCAAGTCCGTACATCGAAAGTACAATAAAACCTACTGCAAAGGGCACGATTACTCCCAATGCACCAATTGTAAATGATGCTGCTCCACCTCTCAGAAATTCCCTTGGCGTAATTTCAAGTCCTGCAATAAATAATATTACGATCGCTGCTAATTCTCCTATATGCTTTACAGTTTCGTCAAGCACTACTAAAGGTTGGCCATCAAACAATGGTAGACCACCCAAGGCATATGGCCCCACAATAATTCCAGCTAATAGTTCTCCCAATACTACTGGTTGTTTTATTCTCTGAAAGATCTCTGCAAATATTTTGGCACTAAATAAGAGAATTGAAAGAGATATTATAATATGGATAAAAACAGATTCAGCAGCCATTGCCTAGTTGCTATTTAGTCTGGTCTTTATAATAACGTAGAGTTTACCTTTATCTCTACCTTCAATTTTCGTAAATGATATGATATGGGATTCTTTTTAAGAAGAATAGGAATGTGAAATAGATGGTAGTTTGGTATATAAGACAATTCAAAACTAAAGGCCTATCCCAAAATTATCTTTCTATAGATGATGATACTATTTGATAGCTGTATCAAACCAAGATAATTCTCCGTTTTCTTTTCGTATCTTGTGAGCAGCTTTCTGAATCTGTTATGCCATGAGTGTGTTCTTTCCACAACCCATCTTTTATTTTTCGCAAAAGGATATCTTTTTTGATATATTCTCTCTTTCTGACCTCTTTTTCTTTTATATGGTATATGAGGAACATAATTTCGTTTGATAATTTCTAATTTTAAAGATTTAGAGTTGTATGCCCTGTCAAGGCATAGGTGCTGATGCTGCCTTCTCCTTCTTCTTCCTTTTGTTGTTGATAAAAAGGCAACAGGTCCTTTGGCAACCGCGTTGTCAATGACATCCGTTACTGCCTTTATGTCATGTCTGTTGGCCGGTGTTATGACAACTGAAATTGGGATACCATTTTTGTCTGTTAAAATGTGCCTTTTTGTGCCAAGTTTGCTTCTGTCAGTGGGATTACTTCCGGTCATCGCCCCCCTAAGGGCGACTTTATAGATACACTGTCATCAAGCGACTGCCATGTCCACTTGATACCTTCTTTGTCATCATATAGTGCCAGTAATCTAACCCATATTTTTCTAAAAATGTCTAACTGAACCCATTCTTGAAACCGTCTATGGCATGTGGAACCAGAACCATATTCTCTGGGCAGCATCTTCCATTGACATCCGGTTCTTAGAATGTACATGATGCCATCCATTACTTTTCTAAAGGGAACTATTGGACGACCTATTGTATTATTTTGTTTTTTCTGTTGGCAATATGGGACTAATTTCATCCCATAGTTTATCAGGAATCTTTGTGATGGCATGTTTATCCTTTTTCTGCTTCTGCTGTTGATGGGTGCAGGACGCATTTGAATAGTGATGGAAATAAGCTATAATTCTATCGGTTTTTGGGATAGGCTCTAAGTTATTTTAGCATTGTACATTCTCTTCTTCTGGAGGGTGTAATGCGTTTCCATAATCTTTTAATTTCCATGAATTGGCGGTCTTGACGGCCTCAATCTCACATGATGTTATTGTTCCGCTACCAGTGTCAACACGCTCTGTCATTAGGTTGCCATTAAAATTAGCGTGACCTAGCCCTAATGTGTGCCCGAGCTCATGTTTTGTGACCTGTTCTATTTGCGCAGGACTGAACTCTTGATTGTATGATTCTTCAGAAATTGTGATAACGGATTTTCTAATAAAGCCGTAATTGTCAAAATAGTTTACTGTTTTTCCTGCGATTTTTTTCCCATCGTTTCTAAAGGAGATGGTTATGTCTTCATTATCATCATCAGTCTCCTTAAATTCCATTCCATTTATCGCTTTATTCCACGAGTTTGCTGCCTCTTTAACCGAATCCTTGATTTTGTCGTCTCCATCTTCTATTGAGTATGTGAGAACACCATCAGATAACTCGATGCCCCAGCTACAACAGATCTGAATTAGGTTTTTGTCCATAAAATCCTCATCATCATGTTTCTCATCCTCATCCTCATCCTCATCCTCATCCTCATC
>JACDHC010000026.1 GCA_013821245.1 Candidatus Nitrosopumilus sp. | reverse complement strand
AAATGATATTGGACCATTATCGAAATCCCAGAAATAAAGGAAAAATAGAAGAACCAGACGTAAGGATACATGATAGCAACCCCTTATGTGGCGACGAAATTTCCATTGATTTGAAAATAGAAGGCGGCACCATAAAGGATGTTAAATTTGACGGAAGAGGATGTGCCATAAGTCAAGCCAGCGCCTCAATGCTTACTGAAATGGTATCAAACAAGCCCTTGACAACAATCAAAGACATTACAAAAAACGATATTCTTGAAAATATTGGTTTAACTAATTTAGGTCCAGCCAGAATAAAATGTGCATTATTATCCTTAAAGGTATTAAAACTTGGAATGATAAAATTCTACACAGACAAGGATCCTAATTCTGCAGAAAAGTTAAAAGAAGAATCAAAAGTTTTTTAACAAATTCAAGTGCATCTTATAAAAGTGGTTCATTGAAGAAAAAGAATTGTACAAAATAAAATATGAATAAACCAGAAAATAACAATGGCATAAGTTACAACCCTTTTTGGGCGATAAACAAATCATATGTTTTAGCATTTTTGCTTTGTTTTGTAATAATAACAGTATTTGCCTTCATTGGCTTAACAAAAGATTTGGATAATTTTATTTCAGATTTTTTTAGACAAATACCCAGGAGCGAACAGAGTGACATATCAGTCATAATTATAACAACATTTTCAGATACAATAAATCTAATAATAGTGGGGTTTATTTTAACGATAATCAAGAAAACAAGACAATTTGGAATGATATTATTGATTTCTCTAGTTGCAATTACAATTGTAGTAACATATGCCAAACCCTTTTTTGCAGTAGAGCAGCCCCCACATGTCTTTAGTCCAATTGTTACCCTTCCCGAAAAGTTTACTCTTGAAAAGGACAGTTTTATGCCTTTTGCTCAAAACTACTCATATCCTTCTAATCATTTGGCATCTACCACGGCATTTAGTTTTATTATGGGCGGACTAATTTATAAAAGACACCCTTGCTTTGCAAAAGGATTTATAATGTTTTTTCCTGCAATGATAGGAATAACAAAATTATATCTAGTTCAGCAATATCTATCCGATTTATTTGGTGGTTATTTTTTGGGATTGCTAATAACAAGCCTCATTATCAAACTATTAAAGGTAGAACCACATATCAAAAACCAAAACTAAAAGATTTGGTTAAAGGAAAACACACTCCAGTAAGTAAACATACCACTGCAAAGTTAAAAATTTCCTAATAAAAAAATAAACATAAAAAAAGGAACAAATTAAAGTTAAACCATGGATTCATATATTGATGGGTCAATTAATAGCCAACCAAAACGATTATCATCATGAATGTATCTAAATTCACGAATTTGTGGTTTTAATTTTAATTTCCTAATTTCAATTAAAAAGTCATGTTGGATTTGTAATCCCAATTTTTTTGCTAAATTGTTAATGATCTGCGAATCCTTTGATCGAGGTAACAAAATTCTAAAACTAAAATTATGGTCAGTATAAGATTTTGAATAAATTTCTACCATTTTATCAATTAAATCAGGAATGCCCTCAAAGTCATGTATCTCTACAGACTTTAATGCTTTAAAAGATATAATAGATTGAACATATATCAAATTGAACAAAAAATAATAGATGATATCAATTAATATAGATTTATTTCTGTTGTTAACACCATCAAATGATTTTTTATGGCCATTTAACTTTGCATAATTTGTTTTGCATGTACATATACATTATCGCAATCAATCCTAAAAAAATAATATAAAAATTGTATAACATGGCATACAGAGTTGACTGCTGCTTCTGCTACGGTGAATAATTCTTATTCTTTTTTTGTAGCCTCATTTTTAGTATTAAATCTTGTTTTTAATTTATTGAGACTAGTAGACAATTCCTTTATTTTAGTTTCAATTTTTTTTATTTCACTCATTGCTGAAATATCCTTTTTATTTTCTGGTTTTTCTGGTTTTTTTGAACTCATGATAAGTATTAATTAATAAATATTAAATAGAATATGTTTCTTCCTACCAGAAAATAGTATCATCTGAAATAACAATAAAATAATAGAAGTCTATTTGAATTCTAGTAATACATACAAACTTTTGCTTAGAATTATTTAGCATTCTATTTTAGATAATAGTCATGTCGAGAATTGAAAAAGTAGAATATAAAGAAAAAAATGATGACAATTAGAAATAACAAACCATCTAATTTACCGTTAATTTCAAATACAAAATCAAAAACAACTTTTTAAATTTAATGAAAGTATAAAACATCATGTCCTCTTTTACAATTGATTATAAAAATGAAAAGCGATTATCCATCATTACGGAGACCAAAACTTAAATATTTTATTTTTTGTGTGTTAGTATATGTCAAACTCCAGCAATGACAGCAATTTATCTGACAACCCTTATCAAATGGCGCTAAAACAATTAGAAGAAACTGCAAATTTAATAGGTCTAGATCCCGGTATCCACAAGATTCTTTCAAAACCAAAAAGGGTTTTGACAGTGTCTTTACCCGTAAAAATGGATAACGGTGATATAGAGGTATTTACAGGATTTAGATCCCAACACAATAACGCGAGAGGACCATACAAAGGCGGTATAAGATATCATCCCCAAGTGTCAATTGAAGAAGTAATGGCTCTTTCCATGTGGATGACGTGGAAAAGTGCAATTGTAGACATTCCTCTTGGTGGAGGCAAAGGGGGAATAATTTGTGATCCTAAAGCACTGTCCAAATTGGAACGTGAAAGACTTACCCGAAGATACGCATATGCAATTTCAGACATTATTGGCCCTTATACCGATATCCCAGCTCCCGATGTGTATACAGGAGGCGAGGAAATGGCGTGGATTATGGATACCTATTCAACATTAAAAGGAAACTATGTACAGCCAGAAGTTATTACAGGAAAACCAATATCAATAGGAGGATCATTAGGTAGGACCGAAGCGACAGGGAGAGGGGTTGGATTTACAGTCAGAGAGGCAGCTAAAAAATTAAACATACAAATGAATGGCTCAACAGTAGTGGTCCAAGGGTTTGGTAATGCAGGCCAATTTGCGGCTCAACTAGTAGAAGATCAAGGCGCCAAAATTATAGCAGCTTCAGACACACAGGGCGCAATATTAAATACAAACGGTTTTCATACAAATGAATTAATCAAATATAAAAATGAAAATAAGACGGTAAAAGGCTTTCCAGGTGCAACAGAAATAACCAATGAGGAACTATTGGCTACAGAATGTACTGTTTTAATCCCTGCAGCATTAGAAAACCAAATTACAAAAAACAACGCTTCAAAAATTAATGCCAAAATAGTTGCGGAGGCTGCGAATGGCCCTACTACACCAGAAGCAGACGATATTCTTTATCAAAATAAAACATTAGTAATTCCGGATGTTCTCGCAAACAGTGGGGGTGTTACCGTTTCATATTTTGAGTGGCTGCAAAATTTAAGGAGAGAATATTGGACTGAAAATTATGTAAACGAGAGGCTGGACAACATATTAACAAAAGCATTTGGTGAAGTTTATGATATGCATCTACAATATGATACGAACATGCGGACTGCAAGTATTGCATTAGCGGTAAATAGAGTAGCAGAGGCTATAAAAATTAGGGGAATTTGGCCTTAATAAAAAAATATTTTTTTAACAAATAAAAAATTAATTTATTCTATTAATTTAAATTTATTTATTCGGTAGAGAAAGAATGTCCGCATGAACAGCTTTTTGTAACATTAGGATTTCCTATTTTAAATCCGGAACCCATCAAGCTTTCAATATAGTCAACATTTGCACCTTTAAGGTATTTTTGGCTATAATTATCAACCAAGATTTTGATGCCATTTTGTTCTAAAACAACGTCATCCTCATCGGGATTTTCTTCAAAACCCATACCATAAGATAATCCAGAACATCCTCCTCCTGTTACGTATACCCTTAAATATAGACTGTCTTTACCCTCTTGCTTCATAAACTCCATAACTTTTTCAGCAGCTTTTGAAGTTACATCGACTATTTGAGATTGTTGAGCATTTTCCATGATAGGCTATATTACATAATTAAGTCTATTAAGTTTTTCCAAAGTGTAATAAAAAAAAAAGAGTAGACTTATTTGCCAGATAAACCAGACCACTTTGCCAAGGAACCTGCAGCTGTTGTCCATGTATTTACAGACTGATAAACAGGTACCTGGTTTTCTTCTAATCTATTAGCCATCTTTTGAGTAAATGGCCCACCCAAAGCACCTACCAAAATAGGTTTTTTTCTCTGTTTGTTAAATTCCGAAAGGACTTCTATTATATTTTCCTCCAAGGGATCATCCTGAAATACAAACCAGGGCATTATAATGTCAACATTAGGGTCATCCATAAAGGTCTGAACTGCAAATTTATAATCAGCAGCATTTGCTGATCCCGTAATATCACAAGGATTTCCGATTACATAAGTAGGAGGATAATGAGATTTAAATGAGCTTATGCTTTGATTGCTTAAATTTGCTACCTGAAGGCCAAGTCTTTCAAATTGGTCAATGGCAGCAATTATTGGTCCAGCCCCATTTGTGACCATGGCAACCCTATTGCCTTTAGGAACAGGTTGCCATGAAAGGGACTTTAATGAGGCAGTTAACTCATCATAGCTATCTACGGAAATAATCCCACTTTGAGAAAATGCGCCCTTAACAACTGCAAATGTTCCACCTAATGAACCAGTGTGGGAAGCGGCTTGTTTTGCCCCCCGAATTGTTCGGCCATTTTTAAACACCACAATTGGTTTTTTTCTTTCCGATATCACCTTTTTAGCAGTGCTAATAAATTTTCGTCCATCTCCGAGTCCTTCAACATACAAACCAATAACTTTTGTTTGGGGGTCTTCAGACAAATACCATATCATATCGGCTTCATCAACATCAGACCTATTACCATAGGAAATCATTTTGCTCATACCAAATGGGTAAGAATGTTCCATAAATGCAATCCCGATAGTGCCACTCTGAGAAAGAAATGCAACATTGCCATTTTTTGGCCTCAACATTCTCTCATGGCCTTGAAATGCACAGTCAAGTCTGTTTGCCCCATTAAACATACCAATACAATTAGGGCCAATAATTCGGATGTTCAATTGAGAAGACAAATCTTTTATTTGTTGTTCTATTTCGGCTCTTTCGCCACCAAGTTCTTTACCCCCACCTGAAATTATAACCACATTGTGAATCCCCTTTTTTCCGCCTATCTTCAACAGATCAGGAACAAATTTTAGGTCAACAGTAACAACTACCACGTCAATAGGGTCGGATATTTCATCAAGGCTCCCGTATGCCTTTATCCCCATAATTTCAGGGTAGCCTTTAGCATTTACAGGGTAAACTTTACCTTTATAGTCATGTTTTACTAAAGATTCTAAAACAGAGTTGCCAACTTTACCAACCTCAGGAGAAGCACCTATTAATGCAATAGACTTGGCATTAAAGAACAAATCCATATGATTCGAATTTGGCTGCGCAATCGACACAACATCATATTTTGGATTTGCAGCCAACAAGATTTTTGCATCAGCAACATAATAACTATCAGGATATACAATAACAGGATTAAAGTCAATGCTTTCGTAATAAGGAGAGATATCAAATCCCAATTTTCCTATATTGACAAGAGCCTCACTCAGGATATCCATATCAATTGGCTGAGAGCCCCTGTAGCCTTTTAGTAACATTTTACCTTGGAGATCATCTATCATTTCCAATGCATCATCTTTTGTGATTGGCAGAACTCTAAAAGACACATCTTTAAAAAGTTCAGTAAATATGCCCCCTAATCCAACCATCATAACAGGGCCGAATTGAGAATCATTTTGCAAACCTACAATTATTTCAACACCTTTGGGAACCATTTTTTCAAGCAAAATACCTTTTACATCATATTGCTTTGAAAGTCGTTCAAACATATCATTAAATGCGGACTTTACCTGCTCCTCGTCTTTAAGATCAATTCTAACCCCCCCAACATCCGTTTTATGCAAAATTTGCGGAGAAACCACTTTAGCAACAAGTGGATAGCCAATAGAATTGGCTTCTTTTACAGCCGTTTCAACATCTTTTACTAAAGCAAACTTTGGTACTTGTATATCATACAAGTTTAGAATAGATTTTGCGGTTTCTTCTGTAACTACCTGAGTGTGATTTTGAAAAGCATCCTCAAATATTGATTTTACGTTATTTTGATGTGTCAATAAAAAACTGTTTAAATCGTACGATTTAAAAATTTTCCTTAGTCTTGTAAAAAATCATTACAAGGGTGGTTAATAAAATCCAATTCTATAGAGATATTAATTTTATGTGCAGCATAAAATCAAATGATTATGCTTTATTTATATGCAACAACAACAATTGCACCACCCATCAATTTTTTCTTAAAATCAATTTTGGAAAAACATTTGGATAACATAAAGTTTAGCTCTTGGTTTTTTGGCCATCTTAAAAAAGTTCCATATAGGGTTCTGAATTGAATTCCGCGTTTTCCAGCAACCATAAAGGCCAATATTGCCAAGAAATACTTCAGATATATAGAAACTAAAAATCGAAAAACAACATTATCAGGCTTTCCCAAATCAACAATAACCAACCTGCCGCCTTTTTTTAGGACCCGATGCAGTTCCCCAATTGCAATATTCAGATCTATAGCATCTCGAAGGGAATAGCCGCATAAAATGGCATCAAAGGTATTACTTTTAAAAGGAATACTTTCAAACACCCCACTGCATGAATAAAAACTAAATGGTTTGTCACCTATGTTAAATTTATCTTTGACTTTATCTAGCATTTCGTAAATAGGATCATAAAAAAATATAGTGACATCAGCCGAAACGTTTTCCATCACTGTTTTCGACATATTGCCGTATCCAGATCCAGCATCAAGGATAACATCTCCAGGTACAGTGCTTTTTATAATGCCTTCTTTTCTAAAATTGTTATCTTTACCAAGTGAAATAACACTATTTACTTTGTCATACACAGGAATAATATTTTTTAGTACGCCAATTACCTCCCTCCAATATGATTTACCCAATCCACTGCGTTTCAATATATACAATTCGTATCAAAACTTAATAATTATTTTTGCGTAAAAAATATAAAAAATAATAATAAATAACAAATTAACAATTGTGCAATGGTAAAAACAAAGGCAAACCTAAAAACATCACAGACATACATAACTACGGAGAATTAAAAGTATTGGTTAAGGGTTTTTCTCTTTTGGATAACAACATAAAGAACTTGTATGATAGTCTCAAAGCGAAACACAAGGATACCAACATTGCAATCGTAAATTCAAATATCGTCTTTGGATTGGAACACATTTTTGGAATCATAAAAATAATCAATGAAGAAATGAGATTGAAGGTGCATAAGGAAATAAATAACTTTGATGTAGAATTCTTGTTAAGGATTTGCTATACTAATCAAATTCTGAATGCATTTAAAATTCTAAACGAAAACAAAAACGAAAACTTTGTATGCGTTTTATTCTCCAAATCTGCCTCAAACATAGAGCGTGCATATGTGGATTTAAAAAGTCATGGAAAAGAAAATAATGATCTAATCCAAATTTCAGAGTCTAAAAAATTACACATCGTTAACCTTTTTTTTCAAAAAGACATAAAAAGCTTTGATACTGCTTTTATAACAGATGACCAAAGATTTCAAAAATTTCTAATAGAAAGATCTGCAATAGCTTTGAGATAAAAAAACATTCATAGTTACTCAAAAGTAACAGTCAATTATGATTATTCAAAAGTTCGTCTCTCGATCATTGAGCTAAACAAAACACCATTTTTTATCATAGAGAGCCCAGTATATCTTCCAACCACCTCTATTAAAAGAATCCAGTCAGGGTTTGTTAGGTCTACTTTAGAGGATATAAATGGCCCTATTGTATTTATAATGTCATTTTTTTTTAAATTGGTGTGTCTTTTCTCAATTAGAATTTTAAAGGAATCATTAGCAGGTATTTTTTTCATCAACTCTATGGACACATTTTTTATTTCTGAAACATCAGTTAGTACCACCTGTTCGATTGGAACAAATCTTAAAAGATACCTTATTTCCCAAGGCTCATCCTTTAGCTTTTCTCGTAAAAAAAATACAAAATCCACAGGGTTTTTCATACAGATTCCCATAACAAGCCCATCTACGCTTGTTGTGTGTATAGTAGCAGTCAAATCACCAAACTCGGCAAATAATTCCCCTAGCTCATCAACAAGAGCATCCTCTCTGTATCTAAACGTTGTAGCAATAAAATTAAACTCCACAGTTTATCACTTTTTATTTTTTCTTAGTAGTATTCTCTTAGAACTTCAAAAATCCGTTCTTTTGAAACCATGCCCTCTCTAATTATTTTTGGATTACCAGTATCACCAAGATCTACAATGGTCGATACAGAAAGTAAGCTATTTAGCCTACCTCCATCAATTACCGCATCATAACCTTTTAAGTTGCTGGTTTTGAGATCCTCTAAACTGCTGAAAGGAGAATGATTGGATAAATTAGCGCTAGTTCCAACCAATAATTTATTCCTTGTTAGCTGGATTAAATTAGTGATGCATAAATTATCTGGAACTCTTACGGCAACAGTATTATCAAAAGCATATTTGGACCTCAAAGAATCATTATTTAATTTTAATATCAACGTTAATTGACCTGGCCAAAAGTGGTTTATTAATATATTTGCCTCTTTCGTAATTTTGACCAAATTCGCCAGTGATTCAACACTGCTTGCCAAAATAGGCAGACGTTTTATTAATGGTCGATTTTTAATTTTAAACAGTCTTAGAACAGAATCGTCATTCAAAGGATCACAGCCTATTCCATACACAGTATCTGTAGGGTAAACTATAATAGAGCCCGCATCAACAAGATCCGCACAATCTTTTATTTCTTCACTATTATTACAACTAAAATAAAACACCACAATGAAACATTTAGTTTATTTTAATTTAATTGTTATATGATTAATTTAGAATGCACAAGTTTTTCAAATAACTATTATTTTGAATTTAGCAGTCATGTCATCAATTTAATTTGTATAATTACATGAAACGATCAAATTATTGTCATGAATAGAAAACTATATTCTACTTTTTAAAGGATATTGCAATATTACAATATTATTTTAAATAATAAAAAATATCAAAGAAACAAGCATATGGATATACCATTACAAATCAAATATTAAATAAAATAGAAACAAAACAGATTAACAAAGTATTTTTAATTGACAATGTATAACATCCTCAATACAAAATAGATCAAAAATGGTTGAATACACGTTTGATAAAAATAAATTAGACCATAATTATCATCAAAAGAACTCATTGGAATTTGATAGCATAATAAATGGATACTATCAATTGATTGGCGGAGAAGTTGGTAAATACAATAAAGAAACAACTAAAAGATTACAATCATTTGGTGAGGAACTCTCAAGGAAAAGACTATACGAAAAATTTACCACATTCAAAACTGACAATGACGACATGATAATAGGAAATCATTTGAGATTATTCTCTTTCTGTGAACACCATCTTCTCCCATTTTTTGGAGAAGTTGCAATAGGGTATATTCCAGATACAAAGATTTTTGGGCTCTCAAAATTTCAGCGGCTCATAGATAAAGTTTCCTCCAAGCCACAGCTGCAAGAAAGGCTAACCCATCAAATTCTTGAAGAAATCAAAAACAGACTAGAGCCAAAGGGAATAGGGGTTGTGATAAAGGCCATCCATACGTGTGTATTTGCAAGAGGGACGCAGTCATCCACCGCAGAATTTACGACATCTGCAGTGGATGGAGTGTTTAAAGATAATACGAATACAAAAAACGAATTCCTATCCATAATAAATGCGGACGGAAGACTACGCCTGTAAGTCACCTTTTTGATTGACATCATTAGAATCAAAACTTCTTTACAAATTTGATTTTTTTGCGACAAGATAATCAGTCTGTTTTTCTATTGAAAGATATGCGATATATTTTAATTAGATAAGTGTCGAGAAATTTTATATTGATATTTGCAGCCAATTCCAACCAAAATAATATCAGAAATAACAACAATAACAATAACAATAACAATAATATAGAGTATCTCGATTGGAATAATGCTCTAGCCATTCTTAACAAAGCCTATAATCTTGGATTATTTGTGTTGATTATTGGACCTAAGGGCACCGGCAAAACCACGCTGGTTAGAAAATTTGCAAATCATATAAACAAAGAACTGTTATCAATTAATTTTAGCCTAAGAACAAGGGAATCACATTTGATTGGAACAAACACCATTGATAATGGTCAAATAAATTTTGTAAACGGAATCTTGGTTCGATCAATGACTGAGGGAAATATACTCTATTTGGATGAACTAAATGCAGCCGAGCCAGATGTATTGCTAAGATTAGATGAAGCATTGGATGACAGAAAACAAATAGTATTAAAAGAGTCAGAAGGTCAAATCATCAAAGCAAAAGAGGGTTGGTTTTCAATAGGAACCATAAACCCATTATCTCATGTGGGAACAAAAGAGTTACCTCCCCAAATAATAAGCCGATTTCCAATTAGAATAATGTTAGACTATCCCCCAGAGGAAACAGAGTTAGAAATAATAAAAAAACATGTAAACTTAAATTATAACTATGAAGAAGTAACTAAAAGTGCTATTAAATTGGCTAATAATTTAAGGAAAGCAGCATCATTAGAGGAGATTTTTTATAGCCCCAGCTTAAGGGAAACCATAGCATTTTCAAAACTTGTCACTGACAACACCAATCCAAAAGATGCTGCAGAAATAGTATTTGCAAATGTATACCACCAATGGGGAGAAATAGAATACAGAAAGGCGATGGACATTGTAACTTCAATCTTCATTTAACAGAGCAGAAACAAATTGTCAATTTTTTGGAACATAAATAATAAAGAAGGAGGAACAAAAGAGAAAGACATAGATGCTGTGGATTATCGAATCAGAAACGACGTTTTAATTGACATATCCACATTTTTAGCAAGACGGTGGTCAAATCATGATAATGTAACCGTCACAATCTCAAGGGAAAATAAAACCATTACAAATTTAGACAAAAACAAAATAATGGTGCCTCAATTAGACTATTTCCATGGCAATACATTTCAAAAATACAGGCAATGGAGAACATTATTATGGTATGAATCAATGAGATTAAGATATTCTTTTAAAATATATGATACAGACATAGTATTTGGAAATGTCTTTAACATAATAGAAACCAAAAGAGTGGAAGTTTTGGGCCTTGAGGAATGGAGGGGCATGATCAAAGAAATAATATTTTATGAAGCATTGTCAGGCAATAACAAACCTCTTTTAAATACCCTTCATGGAAAGTCAAAAATCATTGAAGCTTTCTCTCAGTTTTTTTTAACGGGTTTTATTAAAGGAGAAATTTATGGTGGGGAGAAAGAAAGGATACTAAAAGCCACAGAATATGCCAAAAATTTAATTAAAGAGTATATCAACAAATACGTAAAAAGAGGCAAACTGTTAGACCCGGTATCAGACCAAAAATGGCTCGAAAGTGAGACACGGCAGATAATAAAAATACTACAATTAGATTCACTGATGTCTCTGCCTCCGATTCCCTTCGTTATGCCCAAAAACAAGATCGGCCTATCCACAGGTCATGAGGAGGAACTATCAAGTCAAATTGAAAAAATCGTAAAGGCAAAAGACAAAGAAATTGAATTAGAAAAAGTAAGAAAAGAAATAGTACAAGGAAAAGACGTTAAAGAAGAATATAAGACGCTTGTCAAAGAAAGTAAAAAAAACGATAACAAAGGTTATGATACTACAGAGAACCTCTCTATTACCGTACCGTATGATAACACAGACATAGACGAAGGCATAATATACGATTATAATTTAATCAATAAAACAAAAACCGCATTAAAAGAATGGAGATCAGGATGGAAAGAAAAATATGATTATCAAGGTGAAGAACTAGAATTAGAAAATCATATTGAGAAACAGTCAAAAATTTTCATAAGCGACAAGAAAATATCTATCAATGTCAGGATTTCAATATTGCTGGACCTTTCAAGTAGCATAGAAGACAATGAGATTGAATACAAAAAAGCGGCTGTTGCTCTCTGCGAAGGATTAGAGTATCTCGATATTAAGTTCACCCTTTATGCATTTAACACAGAATCTAGAGCCATTAAATGCTGGATAATTAAGCCTCAAAATGTTGGATGGGGTTCAACTTATGCAAAAAGATTAATGCAAGTTAAACCTTTAGGGGGAACACCCCTAGCAGAAGTATACAAGATATTACAACCAACCATCAATTCCTTTAAACCCGATATTTTTGTTACGCTCACGGATGGAGAACCCTCTGATATGAATGCCGTTAGATCTGCAGTATCATCGTACAAAAGATACGGGATAAGAATGATCGCCATAGGTTTAGGGTCCGATACAAATGATGCAATAGGGATAGGGCTTAATTTAAAATATTTAAACTATGAGAAAACCCTAACACTATCCAAAAAAAGGCTACAAGATTTACCAAAAAAAGTACTTGGTTTGTTGATATTAAGTTGATTTGCTGATTTGACAACAGTGCAAAAGAAAAAAAACAGGCATTAATCAAAATGCTATATTTGGAAATCCCTTTTTTATTTTTGCCCAATCGTTTAAAAATATATCCAGACCCTTATCAGTGAGCGTGTGATGTATCATTTTTTCAAGTATTTCAGGTGGCAAAGTAACAACATCTGCACCCAGCTTTGCGGATTCGATTACATGGATAGGATGGCGAATACTGGCAACAAGTACTTGTGTGGAAAAATCATACCCAGAGAATATTTGTACTATATCACTTATCAAACTTAACCCATCATGCCCGATATCGTCCAATCGGCCAATAAACGGACTAACATAGGTTGCACCGGCTTTTGATGCCAGTAACGCCTGATTTGCGGAAAATATCAACGTAACGTTTGTTTTAATGTTTTTTTTGGTTAATGCATTTACAGCTTTCAACCCATCAACAGTCATTGGAACTTTCACAACAACATTGTCACCATAACCGGCAAGCTTTAACGATTCATCCATTATCTCGCTGAAATCAGTTGCGACAACCTCCAAACTAACCGGACCTTCGACCAGTTTGACAATTTTTTTCATAGCATCAATTGGATCACTGTTTTCTTTAAAGAGGAGGGAAGGATTTGTGGTAATTCCATCCACTATTCCAAGTTCCATGTACTTTTGTATTGATTCAAAATTAGCTGTATCTAAAAATATTTTCATTTTCTATCGCTTTTTTTTAGTTCAATCACATTCTTTACTATTTCTTTTGGAGACAAACCATATTTATCAAACAATTGATCTATCTCATCATCCCGTGCAGATTCTCCAAATACATCAACTATACCCAATTTTTTAACAAAAGTTGGACAGTGTTCAGAAGTGACATCAGATATAGAAGAACCCAACCCGCCTATAACGCTGTGCTCCTCAACCGAAACAATAGATCCGGTCTCTTTAACGCATTTAATTATAAGGCCCTTATCAATGGGCTTTATGGAGTACATGTCCACAACCCTACAGTTAATGCCATGCTCCTTTTTTAAAATAATGCTGGCGTGTATAGAAGAAGACACCATGGTGCCGCAGGAAAACATAGTAAGGTCGTTTCCGTCTATCAAGACATTGCCCTTGCCAATTCTGAATTCAGAATTGGCAGAGTAATTTTCCTGGGTTGAGGGGCGTGCCAATCTCACAAAAAAAGGACCCGGAATATCCACTATTTGTTTTATCAAACTTTTAACTGTAATAGAATCCGAAGGAACTAAAACTCTCATATTTGGTAATGATCTCATTATAGAGATATCCTCTATTTGTTGATGGCTAGCGCCATCTGGACCCACAGATAGCCCTGCATGAGAGACCACGATTTTTACATTTAGATTTGGGTAACAGATTGCATTTCTGATTTGGTCTAAGCACCTACCGGGAACAAATGCCGCATAGGTGCTTGCAAATGGAATTTTACCTGCAATCGCCAAACCTGCAGCGATAGAAACCAAGTTAGCTTCCGCTATGCCCACATTAAAAAACCTGGCAGGAAATTTTTCCCCAAAAATCTTTGTTTTCAAAGAATCAGTGGTGTCGCCACCTACACAAACAATGTCAGGGTTTTCCCCCCCTAACCTCACCAGAGCCTCCCCATAAGCTGACCTCATCTCAGAAATATGTATGTTATCACTAAATGTATACGACATTATCGTTTATTCTCCTTTGTTTTAGGCGTTAAACTATTTATCATAAATATTATTGTTCCCATATCCCTTTAACCGAATTAAATTGACCTAACACGCTTTTTCTGATTTTCATCCAATCGTCCTTTATGCCATATGATTCCGATTCCCTCAATAACTCCTTTTCAAGACTAGAATCCAATAAAAACTTTGTATTTCGTATTGTTTCCTTTATATCTGGAGATTTGAAAATAGCATTACCCATAACAAAAATCCTACACCCAGCCTCATAGCAAGAAGATATTGTGCTTAAATCAATACCACCATCAGCTTCGAAATACCCATTATACCCACTGCTCCTAAGTGAAGGTATCAAGTTTCTCATCTTAGGTAAAACAGATGGCATAAACTTTTGGCCCGCAAAACCCGGGTTTACTGACATTATTATAATCACATCCAAACTATCAAGATAACGGCAAATCCATTCGGGCAACTCAGTGTTAGGATTGATTGCGATACCAGGGCTCACACCGTTAGAAATTATTTTATTGTTTATTTTCTCAAATTCCTTTTCATCTTTACACTCCTCCACATGAACGGTAATCACATCGCATCCAGCATCAATGTATGAATCCAGAGCATCATATGGGTTCTGTATCATAAGGTGTGCATCAAATGGCAACCGAGTTATCCCACGCAGCTCTTTTATGGTATCATAAAAAAAAGTTGTGTTAGGTACAAATTTTCCGTCCATAACATCGAGATGAATAATATCAGAACCAACCCTTTCTGCTTTTTCAATTTTTGATTCATAACTTTCCCCATCATCCCCTGCAATAATGGAGGGTGCAATCATATACTCACCTTCTAGCTCCTTTATAAGTATCGGAAGGTGCTTCTTGGAAGGCGCCCTGCCATGCCACTGCGGGTTATTTGCCATATGCTTTATTCCGTTTCCTTTTATAGTATTGGCTATTATTATTTTGGGTTTTCCCAAAGACTTTTTTTTGAGTTCATCTATCAGTTGTTCAACTCTATGACCGTTAATTTCCGAGACATCCCAATTGAAAGATAACCATTTGTCTTTAACCGGATCAAGAGGCATAATATCGTCTGAAAAGCCATCTTGTTGTATTCTATTCCTATCCAATATAGCTACTATATTGTCAAGCTTAAACTTTGCAGCAGCCATCGCAGCCTCCCATATCTGACCTTCATTAATTTCCCCATCGCCTAGCAGACAATAAACAACACCATTTCTGTTATCTAAATTGTTAGCTAGAGCGATGCCAACAGAAATAGACAACCCAATTCCTTCAGAACCTCCAGAATACTCTATTCCAGGAACACTGTGGTGTTTCTGAGCCTCACTGTATCTGACAGGGTGCCCTTGTAGTCTAGAATTCAATTTTCTCAAAGTCTTCATCTCTTCTTTTGGAAACGAGCCACTTAAAGACAATGTTGCATAATAACCGGGGGCTGAATGAGCTTTTGAATTTATAAAATAGTCACGGTTTTGAGAGAAGGGATTTGTCACATCAAAACGCATGACCTGAAAATAAAGGGATCCCATAATCTCAGCAGCAGAAAAAGAAGCGCCGGGATGACCAGAGCCAGCTTCAGTTATCCCCATCAAGGCCAAAGTTCTTACCTCTCTAATCCTATTTTTTATTTCCAAAAACCTTTTTAAATTATGCATAATGAATTCTCCATCACCACATCAATCATCAGGCCACAGGAAATGTCAAATAACAAAACGGACAAAAAAATAACTGCTCTGTATGACTAGTTATTAGCATTACCATCAATATCAATGTCATATAAAATAGAGTCCAAATCAGAATCGGTTAACCCTACACCCATCTTTGCATCCCTCCGGCTTTTAATGGAATTTTTTGAAAAAGCAATAAGTGTAGGTACGGCGCTAATGTTATATTTATCCCATAAAGGGTTTTCATCATCATTAAGTTTTACACCCCCAACCAATATTTTAGGATTAATCTTTTTGAAACTCTCTTCAAAAATCGGTATAAATCGACTACAATAATGACACCAGTCAGCATAAAACAAAACAAGAGAATTTGAATTGTTCGTGAGACTGTCCACTTCACCCAAACCATAATCTTTCATACTATACCTATTCAAAACCACAACTAAAAAATATTTATAGTTTATTTTGAGTCAATTCAAATAAAAGGATAAAGAGGAAAAAAAACAAAAATAATCAAATAAAACAGTTTTGAGAAAAAAATTATTGGTTTTCAGGTTACGGTAGTTGCGGGAGACCAAGATCGGGTAGTTGCGGGAGACCAAGATCGGGTAGTTGCGGGAGTTTAAAGTCGGGAAATGGACTATAAGGATTAGTATTTGGGTCAGAGGGCGAAGGAGAAGACGTAATCTCCTGCAAAGACAGGGCAGGCCTAGAAGTTAAGGTAGATATCAAATCCAACACCTGTCCATTTCTATTGAC
>JACDHC010000160.1 GCA_013821245.1 Candidatus Nitrosopumilus sp. | reverse complement strand
TTTCTAATTCTTGGATCATTTGGGCCGATCCAATACCAACTAATAGTTTTGATTCATTTATTGCAGATTCTCTGATAGACTGGCGTAACTTTAAATCCTGCGATACTGAAAGTGCTGAGGAGTATAGGCCTAAAGTAAACAGATATGAAGATAACAGTACCAATGAATGGCCTGCAGCCCCATATGTTGGTTCTATTGCCGAGGTGGAAAGCGATATGCCTACGATTGTGTCTCCTATCCCTGCAAGAATGAGATAATCTTTTACTCTTGAGGCCACAAGTCTCCTTGCTACTATGAAAAAAGCAAGGCCAAATAGTATATTTCCTGCTATAGTTCCGGCTCTAAATAGTATTCTAAAGTAATATCGGTATTCTTCATCTATCCCGGCTAAGCTCTCCCCAGAAAAAAAACCTGGCATTTTTCCTACTAGGTAAAATATTAGTGGAAGAAAAAGAATAATCCAAAGCGAAAGTGGTAGTTTGGTTATTTTCTGGTAGATGCTACGTAAGAGCATGGTGGAAGCTATCCATCTAAATGCAAATCCTATGGGAAGGACTATGGAGTTTAGATAATTGTATAGTTCAAGGTGTGAATCAGGTATAATGTAAAGAGTTGTAATGTTTGATGTTACCTCCTTATATACTATTTGACCGTTATATTCTTCAGACTCGGAATAAAGAAAAGATGATTCAGTAGGGGTTCCTAATGGTGTTTTTTCTTGTATTACATTAACCATCAGCAATTTTGTACCTGCATCTTCCCCTATTGAAAAAGCAAGTGTTAAAGCAGCTATAGCATAAAACAAAACTATGGGGGTTTTATAATTACTGGCCTTGTACCAAGAAAAGAATTTGAAGGAAATTGTCCCCATAATTATTGTAGCAAATATTGAACTAACTGCAAATACTGTGCGAGAAAAAAAATGACCCGTATTACCAAAGATAAGCATTACTAATAGTATTACAAATAGGGAAAACTGAGTTATAATAACTGACCAATGCATTATATTGCTAAACCGGGATTTGCCTCGGATTTCTTTACTTACATGGTGAGCATATTCTAAGAGGATGATTGATCCTATCCCATATCCAATGGACATTGTTAAAATGAACATCAGACCTTCCGAAGTATCATTGTACGGCAAAAGCTGTCGTGTCATAAGCAAATCAATAATCACAAGTAAAATAATGGATATCCCTATTGCTACTGGTGCCTTCCTTTTGCCCATAACTGTCAATGATCTTAAAATCTCCAAGATAATGCCTAGATAGCCTATAGAAGTAGAACATATTATATCTTTCACTGTTTTTTTTTTGCATAAAAATAATATATAAAAAGAAATTTTAAATTAATCTGTATTTCTATTACGGTTTTCCCCATTTCTTTGGGCTTTCATTCCACTATAGCCTTAAATGTTAACCATTGTGCCAGTGCAAAGAACACCCCCCCCATATCAGGAACCTTTCTTTTTAAATACTTTTTATTCAAAAATATATGGTGTCAAGGTAAAATCGATTGTTATGTCAAGACAGCCAATGTTGATTTTAGCTATTTGACGTATATGCGTATTTGAAATGATTATTATTATTGCGACCAGTCTAATGCAATTTCCATCTGGATAGCAATTAGATACTGGTTTCAATAACTAAATTACTTTTAAATGGTAATTGAAAAAAGTAATATTTCCATCTAAGTTGATTTAGCAATAATGAGTTTTAATTTTAATAGGTGAACTTATAGAATACCCTAAATGTGGGATATAAAAAGGGGATACAAGTTTGAATTTTACCTCCAATTAAAATCTACATTTATTACATTGCTTCTCCAGATTTATAATGTTGGATGGCAACTTGCGTGACAACATAAAAAAAGGTTTCCGGGTAAAAGTGATACAAAAAGCTGATCAAAAAACAGGCAATTTAACGGAAGGCGTAGTGAGGGAGATATTAACCAAATCCAAAATTCATCCCCATGGAATTAAAGTTCTATTAGAGAATGGAAAAATTGGCAGAGTTAAAGAGATAGTTGATGTTTCCATAAACAAACAATAAAGAAAAATTGCATAATAAAGAATACTGTTTTACCATTTATCTCATAACCTAATAAAAAGTTCGTTTACCTGACCTAAGTGATTAAGCTATTGAGACATTAATTAATTAATTGAATGATTATTTTTGCTTAAATTATGGGTCAGTTGATTTGATGAGTATGTAAGAAAAACTAAACATTTATGGAAATGAATAGAGTCCCAATTTACAACATTGTAGGATTTATACTGGATTTATATTGACAATTTTTTAACTTTATTCTGTTGTTATTATGTTTATGGTGGGATAAGGCTTGCCAGAATTTTCCCATAAAAAAATACACCAAACATGAATTCTAATCAAGGAAAACCTATAAACTCTCCTTGGAGCATCCTTTTGGTTCTCAGCTCCGTTTCTGTTATGGTAATGTATGTAGAAACAATGCTACTACCTGCCATACCCGACATAATTAGAGAGTTTGGTTTAACTTATAGTGCATCTTCTTGGGTTTTTACATCTTTTATTATTTCTGCTTTGATATCAACAACAATAGTAGCAAAGTTATCGGATATTTATGGAAGAAAACTGATTCTTTTAGCAGTTTTGACAATTTACATGATAGGTATTGTTGGTGGTGCATTATCTAATGACATCTCCATGTTGATTGTGTTTCGAATTGTCCAAGGTATTGGAATGTCCATTTTTCCTATAGTTTTTGCTATTGTTCAATCCCAGTTCCCAAAAGATAAAATTTCTATCGGTCAGGGTACTTTGGCTTCAATGTTCGCTTTTGGTGGGATATTGGGATTGATTGTTGGTGGCAATATAACACATGTTTTTGGATGGAAAATGACTTTTATGTCTATATTTCCATTTTCGGTTATTGTAACAATTATAATCAAATATTTTGTAAATATTAAGCATAATATTCCAGGTGAAAATAAAGGAAGTAGGTCGTTATTGTCTCCAACTACAAATAAACACACACAGAAAAGAGTCGCATATTCAAACTTTGCATCAATTTTTGACGTTAAGGGCACTATTATCTTATCTGTAGCAATTACCTCGTTCATATTTGCACTTACGTTTGTTCACTCCGAAAAAAACCACTCGGGAATGGAAAATACATTAACCCAAATCTCCTTTTTTGTAATAAGTATTGTATCCATTGTTGTTTTTATAGTTGTAGAAAGAAAATCACATGTACCTCTTATCAACCTAAGGCTAATGACATAAAAACCCATTTTATTGACAAATTTCATTATTCTAATATGGGGAATAGCCACATTTACTATTTTTTAAACGATACCAGTGCTGGTTAGGACCCCTTTACCAATAGGCATTGGTGGAAACGCATTGGATGTTGTATATCTGACACTACCATTTTCCATTATGTCGTTGATATTTGGACCCACCTCAGGTTTTATAATATCATAGATTGGGTCCTCCAAGGTGATTTTAGCAGGCAGATTGATGACAACTATTGGCTTTATTAGCATTTTGATATCGCATCATGATGCTATCCAAATTGCCATAAATCTGGCAATAATAGGATCAGGTTTGTTTTTGTTAAATGTGGGTCAAATTAATATCAATACGGCGTCTACACCCATTGAATTTATGGGCATATCTTTTGGTATTAATACGCTGTTTAGGTTTATAGGATCGGCTATTGGTCCTGCTTTTGCAGGAATGTTTATGCAGGCAAATCAAACAATTGCTAGTAGCACCTATTACGAAAACAACATTATTTCCCTTCCGTCTGCCATATCTTTTGCAAATATATTTTTTTGTATGTCCATATTGGCCGCTGTTACTATATATTTATCTGTTATTGTTAAAAAGTAAAATAATGGTGATAACAACAAAGGAATTTAAATTTAAATCAAAGACATCTGTTTGGAGTTTTGCCTATCTTTTTCTAAACATTATTGTTTAAAGATCATTTCTTTAAAATGCATATTTGCAGTATTGTCGGTTAAGATTTAAGATATGAAATAAATAGATACATTTCCTCAATTAAAGCATTAAACTGTTTTAGAACTCATATATTATTAGGTTTTTTTTGTTATTCTAAATTATTATATTGTTTATGGATTAACAATAAAAAACAACATATTGCTAACTATGTGTTTTCTGCGTAACCATTGTAAAACCTTAAAAGATTTAGCCATTTCTGCAATTAATCAAATAACGAGGGGTTATTTATTATTGAATTCTCCTTTTTTAATATGGTTTGTCTTTTGAATCAATAACAATAACGTAGTTTGGACATTGATTTATCTAACAAACCTTAATTGTTGTAGAAAGTGAAGTATACCTAATGTCTAGATTGCAATTATGCGACAACTGCCAAATAGGCAATCATCATTCTATGCAACATATTGAAAGTTGTAACTGTTGGTGTTCTGATACAATTTCTGAACAAGGAAATCCAGCCTAAATATAAAATTCAAATGGCTCTAAAATTGAATAATATGGTTGAACAAATATAGTTCCTTAAAAAGGGTTTAAATTTTAAGTAACTTAAATACATTACCAGAACTATTCAATGGTTTGCGGTAATTTCTATATTGTGATTGATTATGAGATCAAGTTCTCTAACCAGCCCCTCAGAATATTCTGAGGCAACAACCAAGAACAGGAGTTTGCAAAAACACTACCGTTAATAC
>JACDHC010000159.1 GCA_013821245.1 Candidatus Nitrosopumilus sp. | reverse complement strand
AAAAGATATCCTTTTGCGAAAAATAAAAGATGGGTTGTGGAAAGAACACACTCATGGCATAACAGATTCAGAAAGCTGCTCACAAGATACGAAAAGAAAACGGAGAATTATCTTGGTTTGATACAGATGTCAAATAGTATCATCATCTATAGAAAGATAATTTTGGGATAGGTCTTTAGTTGATATGTGTTATTTCTACTTTTGAGAAGAATCAAGAATCAATTTTCTAAAAAACAATAACCTTCAAAAAAAAGAATACCATTGTAATAGATATTGTTCCCAGACTTAAAATCTTTAAGCATTTCTCATAAAATTTGGTCTTTTCCAAGTTTATTTTTTTTCTTTTGTATGCTTTATATGGGCGAGAAAGCCTTATTTCCAAATAACTCAGAACAAATGGAACAAAAGAGAACAATAAAGAAGAGTCAAAGATAGAGTTGGTTTGAATTACAAATCCAGCTGCAAAGGGTAACATACCCCATGAAATGGAAAACCAATAATCATTATGGAAAAAACCATTAAATATTTCAAAATTATAAGCAAACAAGAAAAAACTTTCAAGAATGCAGATTATCAAAAGCAATGGGGTAAAATAAAATATATAATAAAATGCCAACAGGTAAGAGAAAAGCAAACAAATCATTATCAGTATCCAGCTCTGTTTTTTAGAAAACAACATTCCCCAAGGCTTTATCTTTTTAGAACCTATATTGTCAGCAAGATGTGCAGCAATTCCCAATGAAACAAAATAGATTATAGAAATAGCAAACAATCTTTCCATATTTACATAATGAGACATTAATCCACCCCAAATAACAAATGATACGCACATTCCTGTATATGGTAAGAACAGCATACCAACAAAAATTCTGAATTTAATAGGTCCGAATTTCGGAACATACCACTCATTTATTCTAGAATCATTGTTCATGGTTTTTTAGCTGATATCACTGCAGCTGTTTCAAATGTAATGGACTCTGATGTTATGTTTGTAAATCCTTTGTTAAATAGAATTTCGGGCAAGTTGCTATACCAACCTGAATTCATGATAAATGAATCCAATTTGTTAAAAACATTATTCCAACTCTTTATATATCTGCCCGCCCGTTTAAGTATCTTAAAGTAAAATTTCCATAGTTTACGAAAAACCACCCTATTTGGAAAAATAAAATCATGAAAAACAACTTTACCGCCACCTTTTAGCACACGAAAGCACTCATCAACAAGATGAATCAAATTGGCATATTTAGGTAAATACGAGCTAACAACATAATCAAAATAATTGTTTTTGAAAGGCAAAACTTCTGCTATGCCGTTAACACAAAACAATCCCCGCCTCTTTGTTTTTAGTATTTTAAGATATCCATAAGTTAGATCTATTCCAAAGGTAACATGTCCTTTATCTTGCAGCAATGATGTTAGAATTCCAGTGCCACAAGCTAAATCCAAAACAAACCCTTTTTTCGGTATCATTTTAAGAATTTTTTTTTTCCAAACATGATCTTGACCAAATGTTGTAAATTTAACTATATTGTCATAACTGGACGCATTAAATTCATTAAAAAATCCTTTTGCATGTAAATATCCAGTCTCTTTCTCCATGATCAATAGTAATTACACAGGTTAAAATAAAAATATTTAACCCAAAGATTTGCCTTAACTGGGCAATTTTAATAAATCAGAAAAACTATAAAAAGTTCTCTTTATTGTTATTTTGGCATAGTGCTTGTTTATTATGTACAACAATTTTGATATCATATGGATTTAGCGTATCAAAGCCCAATAAAATAAATCAATTCCCTTTCCATTAATAATTATATCAACAGCATTAGAAACACCATACCACTACCAAATGCCATTTCAATTTTAATACCCAATATGTTTTATGTGGTTTTTTATCTATAAAATTTAATTGCAAGTATACAACACACATTAATAGAATGGGGCGTTGGGATGAACAGAGACAACCTAGAAAAAATAAAAACTTACCTAAATTAATCAAAAAAATAATTTATCTGGGTTTCATCATAGTAGCTGTAGTAGTATTAGCAGTGTTTATACCCAGAGCTGGGCTAAACATAGAACTAATTCACAGAACAGGAGACATTGAAACCATAAGTACAAAGATAAGCAACAACAACTTCTATCCCCTGCAGAATGTCACAATCCAATTTGACAATGGGAGAATTCAAGGAATTGGTAATCTTGGGCCTTTTGCATCCGTAATGATTTCGCCAGAAACTCAAAATATCAATTTTGAAAAGATAATCGTAAAAGCCAACAATGGTCAAATTGAATCAATCAAAAACAGATAGAGGTCTTTGATTCATTACGTCCCAAAAATTACATCTTTTTATATAACAATTTTTCCCCATTAGATATACAGTGTCTTTGGGTATTGAGACACCAAAAGCAATAAAAAAATAAACATAGGTCTTGATACACATTGTCAATTATGTTATAGATTTGTTCCATGAGTAAATGACGAATATTATTACAGTAGGCTCTGTTCACTTAAGGATTCTAAAAGAGCATTTCCTAACTTTATCTGATGGTTAATGTGGTATATAGATTCATTTTCAAACCAAATCAATCTTAAATCCACAAAATTAATTTGTTTTCATATCAAAATATTATTGTTGCAGGCCGCAATTCAGAAAATCTATTTCTTAAGTGAACAGAGCCGTCATATATGATGCATAAGTAACTATTAAACGGTTAGTTATCGGTATTGGTTTAGGTTTTCTTTAACTTTTTTTGTATCATCTCAAAAGCCTTTTCAGCACGATCTTTTTTTGGCAACTGTATAAAAAACACATTGGGCTTTGAGCTGTTAGCAGGAGCCAATCCCAACATTCCAGCATTGGAAAGATTATAAAAAAAATCCAAAGTTTCGTTGGCATACAATAGAAAATTCTCTTCCAAGTCCATGTTCAAAAACCTTAAATTAATATCTACAAAAATATGGTATCCATCATCATAAATATTTAAATTTGTATCTATGGAAGTTTTTTTATTATAAGAATTATTCAAAATATCGTCAAAGAGATTATTTTCAACGTACAAGCAAGGCACCTTAAGATCATTATAATCCACAATCGAATAACCCAATTTATGCAAATTGCTTGTGAATTCACCTAGGTTGGTTAGGTTCCTTCTCATCTTTACTAAATGTCGACACAAAATGTAACTATTTATTTATTCCTTAGTCGATATCAGGATTAAGCTGATAAAAAGAGAGTAGAGTAACTAAAACAATTGTATAGATTTTGCGAGCAATATTGCTTTTTGCGGATCTTCAAGTTTTATGTCCTTGTCAATATACTTTTTACTAAAATATAGTAAATCAATTAATTTCAACTTGTCTATTGTTACAAATGTGGTCCCATTATTCTTAACATTCGTTATATTAGTGGTAAGAATTATTAATTTGTCGACAAATGAATTTCTTTTGGCACTATTGACTATTTTATCGTAATTTTTATTTTTATCAGAATCAATAGCGATAGCTACGCCAATTTTTTTACCAAAATGGTCCTTAAAAACTGCATCCAGGTACCCTGCCGGGATTTTATCATGGGATTTTTTCACTGTTCCCAACTCCTCTGCATAATCTATTAGGTTTTTAACGGCGTCTGTAATACTATTTACAAGGCTACTTTTATCAATTGACACTTTTCTCATTTTTATGAAATCAGAAATCGGGATTCCCATTATACTCCCGCGAAGCCTTAAACCAGGATAAACATTCTTAATGGTCTCCTCAATGGATTGCTCATCAATGCTATAAGAGTTCTTTTTTGAAGCAATATTAGTACAATGATACAATATGTTTAACACGGATCTTATGTTTCGAAAATCGGGAAATTCATCATAAATAATTCTGATTTTTGATGAAAGGTCATTTTTATCAACATTATTAAAATCAGGTATATTCTGTTTGATATATTCCAAAACAATATCATTTATTTCGTCAAATGAATTTGATCCGGCCAAATCAATTTTATAGTTTGCTTTTTCCAACCTGTCAAAAAGGGATGGACTAACTCGCGAAATGTCAGAATAAAAGGATGGAGTAGTTATTAACATTAGTATAGAATAGGGTATGTGTGAGTTTATCAAGCCCTTTATATAGTCTAAAGATTGCATATTGGCATCAAACTCATCGATTTGGAATAGGGTTATTTTATTAAAGAATTTATAGTTGATAGATGAAATAGTACTTAATATTAGTAACAAATTATCAAATGTTTTTAAGTCAGAGTAATTTAAAGTTCCTTTTTTAATTACTTCAAAAACCATTCTAATCTCCACCTGTGAAAAATCATTTGACATAAGGTCAGATAAATGTCTAAAGGAAGGTTGAAATTTCTTGCCCCTCAATTGATTTAGCTTCTCATCAATGGAATTACCGTTTAGTGTGTCAAAAAAACCATATTTTGCAATCTTCTTAACCAATTTAGGGTTTTTAGGAAACTCATTTTTTAAATAACCAATAAACCTATCAAGCACATTCTCAAAGTAAGAGGCACCAAATCCCTTTATTATTGAGGAATAAAGGGTATCAATTTCCCGAGGGTGAACTTGCGCCAAATCAACGTAAGAGATTACGGACTTATCCAATATACTCTCCATCGTCCTCATGTGCAGTGTAAGGTGTGTTTTTCCCGAACCAACATCCTGAATGACAGTAATAACTTTAAATAAATCCTCTATAGGGTAATCC
>JACDHC010000158.1 GCA_013821245.1 Candidatus Nitrosopumilus sp. | reverse complement strand
ATACGCACCGAGTATCTGAGCATAACTTTTGAGTTCCCGCCAGCTGAGGATTACACTGACTTTGCAAGGCAAATAATTGCTCTAATCAACAATCTATTGGCTAATGAAACGGAAAAGAGAAAGGAAGAGATATGGAATGCAGTCACAGAGGAAGTGGCAAGGCGCTATTATATTGATGATGGAAGTAATGGTTCCATGATAAGAATGAATAATGAATGCATAATTATAGTTGGCAGAAAATAGGTTAGACAACAAAAACAATATTCATTAAGACTACACACAAAAACCCGTAATCATTATCATCACAGAGGATAATTGTAGTTTAGGCATCCGTGTCTTAACTCTATTTATACAAGAATGCTTACCCAAAGACTTGTCAGTTTGTTCGAATAATGGATATGGATATAGGAGCGTTAGAAGGACACCATTATGGATAAAACACTATCAACAATCCTCCATCCCTGATAAAAGAATGGGGACGCCACTATTTTTGTTGGCAAACTTGGTATTTGTCATAATTGGACCACACTCATTCATTGCTTAATGTAATGGCTCTCCGGTCCACAGTAGAAGCATTTATCTTGTTACTACTCTTCGTTTATTCTTCCCGGCTTTGGGGATATTACCTTTCCTGTGTTTTTATCAAATTTGAAGTTAAACCATATGTCCGCATTATTGCCATTCTGTTTGTGTAATGGCCACATAAATCACAATAGTAGGATAATTTACAAAAGGTATGTGAGCGGACAGCAGCAGCATAAACATACCAATCATTCACTACTATTCAAGCGCTCTTCAGAAAATCCTTATCCAGGCGTGTGTTTTTTCTAATGTTCTCCAGTGCTTGATGTATGGGTTCATTGGGTGTAAGGAACTTTTCAGCCCTCCAATACGCCCTGTCCCCAATCACCTTGACATATGTACGAAGGGTTCTCCACACGCGGCATTTGAATATGGGGCAGTGTTAACTGGTTTATTCTATCAATCTCAACATCCTTGTTAAAGTCGCATCCCGATAAGATTCATTTGAGATATAGTATTTATGATCTGTAAAAAATGAAAAATATGCCTTACTGAATCAATTCTTTATTACCCTGATTGATAATTATGATTATGGGTCTATTCTCCAAAATTAATAGAATTGTCAGGGGAGAAGGTCTTCGTATTAATCGTCTACCGGTAAAAAAAACTATTATTATTTACGCTGCCATAATCATCACGGTTTCTTTTGCTTTTTTCTTTTACTTTCAGCATCAAACCGAGCAAAGTATCAGAGACAGTATGCTTGAGCAACAAAAGCAAAATCAAGAAGACAATACCATGGCTCTAGCACAGCATATAAGATCTGATATGGGTTCCTTAATGGGGCGGCTTCAGGGAATATCTCATTCTATATATATTCAGCAAGGGGATTTTACATCCAATTACACCAAAAGTGTACTAAAAAACTACTTTCGCCAGATGAACTATTCCACACCAGTAGACAGATTGTTTATACTAGATGCAAATGGAATAGTAAAAATGAATATAGTTCATGAGGGACAACCCACTTTTCTTGGAGAAAGTTTTTCTTTTGAGTGGGTAAAAGAAACAAAAAGTACCATGTCCCCTCAATTTTCAGATGGCTTTGTAGGAGCAGATGGCCAATATAGAATAGCTGTAACATATCCTATTATCATCAATAGTACAAGCGGCTCAAACTATATGGGGTTGGTTGGGGTTGTTATACCAACTTTAGGTTTTCTTGGATACTATGGAAACATATACGATATCGAGTCAAAATATCTTTCCGTACTGGACAGCAAGGGAGTGCTTCTTGCACATCCTATACCATCACTTGTAGGCAAGCCCTTCAATGGTGATTATTTTCAAAACATTTCTGCCCATAACAAAGTGTTGAACAATCTTATCAGCACAGTGGTTTTTTCAGGAAAACCATCATCAGCAATATATGAATTTGTAAATGGTGAGAGATTGACATCGGGCTATCCCATACTTTTGAATGGACAAACCGAATATTCGGCGTTTATGATAACCCCTACCTCAACAATCTATTCAAAAATCAACAGCATAATAGCAACCGAACGACTGGTGATGTTCTCCCTTATTGTTGGCATTATTGCCGCAGTCATGATAATGATCATATTTCTAAGCAGAGTGAACAGTATATTGGATAAGGGGATTAGAGAAAGAACCGTCGAGTTAAAAGAAGTGAATGAAAGTCTCACCATAACAAATGAAAAACTTGAATTGGCTAATGAAAAATTTGAAGCGGCCAATGAGCAACTTAAGGTTCACGATAAAATGCAAAAGGAGTTTATCAATACCGCGGCTCATGAGCTAAGGACTCCAATTCAACCAATACTTGGCATTACAAAACTAATTAAAAACAAAACCAAGGATAATGAGCAAATAGCAGAGTATTGCGACATTGTAATAAGAAATGCGATAAGGCTCAAAAAACTAGCCGAAAACATTTTAGATATTTCACGGATCGAAAGTAATGCACTACGATTGGAAAGAGAGCACTTTGAGTTAGACGGCCTAATACTTGATGTTGTAAATGGGTATGGCAATCCTTTAGATAAAGAAAAGAAAGTAAAATTTGAATTTGAATGGTCAAATGATCAATGTACTGTTAATGGGGATAAGGTTAGGATAGGCCAAGTTGTTTCCAACTTGATTGATAATTCCATAAAATTTGTCTCCAAGGACGGCGATGGGGACAAGGAGATGGAGAAGGGAATAATATCCATAAAAATTGAAAAAACAAAAATAAACAAAAAAAGGGACAGCCCCATAAATGATAATAATGGTATCAAAGGCGAAGGCTCATTTGTTACTGTTAGTGTAAAGGATAATGGTAAAGGAATAGATAAAGAAATAATGCCAAAGCTGTTTACAAAATTTGTTTCAAAATCCTTTCAGGGTACGGGACTAGGTCTATATATTTCCAAGAGCATTATTGAGGCACATGGTGGAAGGATATGGGCGGAAAACAATGAGGGAGAAAAAGGCTCGACATTTTTGTTTAGTCTGCCTTCAAAAGATTAAATGTGATGTATGCGAGGAGTGTTGGAATTGCTAAGTGAATTATTGGAATTCCTATCATTGTGTTTTATCAATTTGTATTACATAACTTAAGCCACAACTATTGCCTCCACATCTCTGTATTTAGCGGCGCTACCGCTGCTAACTTGCCCTGACCTTAAACCATAGATGTTGCTTGCTTACATTGTCTCCAATTACTCTACGGATTGGATCACATCAAACATGCACCATTCAATCGATATTGCTTTAGCCACCATTAGGTGACGAATGGTCGGCCATAATTTGGCCCCTATTTGCAGCGTGTTATTCATCATTAACAAGGCCACAACCACAATAGTCACCATTTTCCATACCTTCAACCCCGCAACCTACTGCGTATCGCATTGTAATGCAACACCGAAACTAAATTGCAGACTTGTGTTTGGTTCAGTAGGCCAAAGAGGGAAGAAAAGGGGTTCTAACGATATAAGGTTCAGCCACTTTTAGCTATTACAAAGGGGGTTCGAGTAAGGTAGGTAAAGGGGTCCATTTAATTTATATCATGCATCATTTAATTTAACTTTTTTTAACGAAAATGGTTCATGTCCTGAGCCCAAACTGATGTAATACAAATTAAATACACACTTTGGACTCCTGTTTCTTTTTGTAACTAATTACTAGTATTATGAATGTACACCTACACCAAACAATAGAATATTTAATGAACTATAAGTACGGGGCAGTTTGCCAACTCAGAAACTTTTCTAGTAACACTACCCAAGGCCTTTATTTTTAATATGCCCCTAAATCTATTACTGCTTCCCATAACAATCATATCCGCCTTTTTAGCATCTGCATATTCCAAAATTTTTTCAGCTGCGGGCCCAATTAAACACTCGCTGCCTGATTTTATCTTTTGTTCATTTAGTTTTTCAATTTTCTCTTTTGCCCTTTCATTCCATCCGTTTACCGTCTGTTTTCCTATATTCATCAATCTTGCCCGTTCAATCAATTCTTTGTTGTTTCCAATTATCATGGAGTCTGGATCTTCGATGGGATCAATCACATGAAGCAGAGTTAAATTGGCATTGGAGGGTTTAGCTATTTCAGAGGCTACATCAATTGCCCTGTCAGAAAACCTCTGTACCGTCATCTGTTACTATAATGTTCTGTATCATTTTGTTTCTGTCCTGAATCTTCAGTATTTATTTTGACAAATAAACGTATTATTATATATCTACATGGTTTCTCCTTATAAATAAAAATTATTTTAAACAATAAATTTCAGATAACTCATCACTTCATTTTTTCTAATAGATTTGCTATCTTTTGGTGTTATCCTGGTGTTTGTTGTTGTGTATGTGCAGGTGTTTTATGTATTCAGAGCCCCGAGCTGGTATTTTCCTGTTTTCAATAAAAATGTATATTACAGCAATAATTTCAAACCTTCCAAGAATCATATTTACAATAAGAAAAACCTTCGATACAACATCCATATCCATTGAAGTTACTCCTGAGGATAGCCCTGTGGTGGTTAAAGCGGAAACAGACTCAAAAAGCGAATCCATAAAACTCTTTTGCTCCAAGTAAAACAGGACAAGGGCAGTAATAAAAGACAACAACAAAAACAAGATTACTACCGCTAATGATTCCCTAAAGGCCTTTTTTGCTCGAAGTTCCTCTGTGTTCTTTCCATATCTAA
>JACDHC010000025.1 GCA_013821245.1 Candidatus Nitrosopumilus sp. | reverse complement strand
TACGGGATTGGGAAAAACCCATTATTTAATATTGAGATAAGTGATAGAAAAGAGTAATCGCTATAGATAGGACAAACAACGGCCTCATTAAAGAATTTAAAGGGAATTGTTTCTTTGTTTTTAGCCAGTAATATACTAACATACGCAATTTCACTTCCGATTAACACAAACAAGGTTTTATCCGCCTCATTTTCATTTGTAACATACTTTGTGTTAGTGGATAGGCTGGAGATCTCACTCATTATAAAAAATTCAAGATCCTTTTTAAAAAACAAAAAATCACCATTATTTTTTAGGTTTTCCATATTGGACGCCCTTATAGTTACGGAAAACTTTTCAAAAGGCAACAAAATCTCTTTTCCTATTTGGATAACTGATTGTGACAGGGTATCAAAGCTGATCTCTAGGCATTTAGCTATAAAGATACAAGATATCCCAGAAATCCTTCCCAAGAGATCCATTGTAAATACCAGGTCCCCAAGGTTTTTTAGTTCTACAATAAAGTAAAATCCATCTTTTTTTATTGATAAAAACAACACTTTGTTTTCATTTAAAGTATCCCTTATCAAGTTGTTCAGAAAATCCAAAAACGCATCTGACTTGATTGCAGGCTCTAGCACTAGTACCTTTTTTTCAATATCCATTTTTAGTATGTGCAATAGAGAACATATAAACAAAAACTATTACAGGTTCAAGAATTAAGAAATTGTAATATGTTTTCCTTGTCAGCGGCATCTGGAACATGTCTCAAATATTCTTTAAACGAGTTCCTTGCATCCACATCATTGCCAAGGTTCATTAGAGCAACACCTAGGTTTTTGTATATTGGCCCAAATCGTATTGGGTTAATTTCTATTGCCTTGGCATAATTTTCCCTTGCCAACTCATAATTTTTGTTTTTAAGGTAAAAGTTTCCTAAACCCCTGTTAGCTAAATAGAATTTTGGGTTTATGTCAAGGACACGCTTATAGAGAGCCATGCATTTTTCGTCATTGAGTTCATTCAGAACCCCAGCAAGCAGGCACAGGATTTGAGGATTTTCATTTTCTTCTTTGTTTGGCGAATTAGCATTTAAAACAAGATTCAACAGGTCTATGGATTCGTGTATTTTCCCTTGAATTTTTAGTCTTTCGGTTTCAAGGTAAATTCTATTAGATCTTTCAAATTCAAATCGATCATTTTTAAAGATATCAGTCATGTCTTTTGGAAATATTAAAATCGAAAAATAGTCATCCTGAGACCAATCTTCTTCAAATTTGTCTTCCGGAATTGCACCATAGGAATCAGGTTCAGTTACGTATGTCAGGACCCTATTTTCATTAGCGTCATAACCGCATACTATGGTTGCAAATTGGACTGTTTCTCCAATGCCAGGAAGAACAACAATAACTGGAAAACCTTGGCTAACTCTTTTTTTTAGATCGTCAAGAGATCCCCTGTAAACAATAGATGAAAGCCCCAATTTTTTTTCAGCTATCTCAAGGCCCTCAATAAAAACAGTTCCCTTAAAGTTTTTATATTGTAGAGATCTTTTTCCAATTTCGTCGACAGGTATTTCTTCACCCCAAAACCTAGACAAGACATTAATTACAAGAGGAAAAACCACGTTTTCTTCATTTTTGTTTACTAGAGGTAATATTATTTGCTCCATATTGTCATTTTTGTCCCTTTGCATAACTTTACAAAAAGCGGCATTAAATAAAAATCATAATGCTAGAGGCAGTACATTGGCATTATGGATGAATATGTAACTTTTTAGATAAGATGGTTTTATAAATTGTTCAAAAGACTATTCTTAAACGTGTGTTTTGTTGTATTGAGTTTAACGATAGCAGCACCCTAAAACAATAAAAAATACAAAAACAGTTTAATAAACACATAAGGAAGGAAAAATCATGCCCCGAATCATATCTTTAAAAAGTTTTCCAGCATGTATTTACCATGTCTTCCGCTTTTCTCAGGATGAAACTGAGTTCCAAACAAGGGTTTTCCATTAAAGCAAAAGAATTCATTATCGCATTCTTTGGAACTGCCCAACAGGGTAAATTTTTCAGATAATCTTGACACACAAAAATTATGACTCTCAAACATTTGCACAGATTCATATTTAGGCAACAAGGCAGAGGTTTCCAATATGTCGATTTTTACAATGTCCGAAATTTTTTCCATTTTCTTCAAAGTACCACCCAAAGTCAAAGCAAGTATTTGACCACCGTAACATATTCCCAACAGGGGCTTGTCATAAATCAAACATCCCTTAACAATGCGAGAATTCACCTTATTGACAAGTATAGAATTTTGCCGTCTTCCAGATAGGATCACATTATCATATCCTTTCAACAGGTCAAGATAACCATCATCCACCATAGAGGACAGGTGATTACAATCATAGCAAGCAAATTCATTGTCTAGATCATTTAATATTTTAATTATGTTATAGACATAGGGGGAGAAATTGTTTATTAGCAATGTTTTCAATAGTTTTTAAATATCATACTGATTGAAAATATTTGTAGTTTACTCCATTGCCCCACATACTAGTCTAAATAAAAAATAAATTAACTCAAGAAAAAAATATCTTTTATGAATGCAATGAAAAAAAGAAAGCCAATTTTGTTGGTAGATGACTCCACCGAATCGCAAAGAGTCAAAGAACTATTCTATGACAGCAAAATAGATTTTGTAGAATACCACATTAAGAAATTTGAGGAAAGCTGCTGTGGAGAATTGCCTACTACGAGGGCCCCTTCGATAATTGCAGCAGATGGCATCTACAAAGGGGAGGAGAAGATAAAGGACCATATAAAAAACCTGAAAGAAAATCAAAACAATTTAATGCAACAAGATCAACACCAACACCAAAAACAAGATGAAATTTCAAACTTCAACAAAATGATTGAAGAGAGCGAAAGTGCATACTTGTGACATATTTAGGTCAAAACTCAGTGTCGACAGAAAGACTTTTAGTTAAAAAAGAATGAACATCGTTGATTTTTATCCTTTCCTGGCTCATTGAATCCCTATGTCTTATTGTAACAGTATCATCGTCTATTGTCTGGTGATCGATAGTGAATGCAAATGGAGTGCCTATCTCCTCTAAACGACGATAGCGCCTTCCTATAGAACCAGATTCATCGTAAAAAACATCAAAATCCCTATTTAAGAGAGACACCAGGTTAAAAGATTTGGTCTTGAATTCATCCTTTTTTAGAAGAGGTAAAATACCTGCATGAATTGGAGACAAATAAGGTTTTAGCTTTAGCAATACCCGATCATCTTTTTCTTTATCCATAAAATAAGAATGTTCCAAAATAGAGTAAATGCATCTATCCACACCCAAAGACAGCTCAAATACGTGTGGCAAAACTTTAACTTCATCATCCATAACTTGAAGATTTGTCTTACTTGTTGTAGAATGGGACATCAAATCATAGTCTGAGCGGTAATTGCAAGCTACAAGCTCCAACCAGCCAAATGAGGTGTCCACTTCAAAATCAAACGCAATGCTAGAGTAGAATGCCTTTTCTTCGTCCGACAATCGTCTAAGTCTCGTTCTTTTATTAACTATACCGGTTTTATTGAAAAACTCTACCAATAACGCCAAATAGTATGCAACAAGTTTGTTTGGAAGGATTTTCCTTTCCAATGCCTCAAACGCAGTTATCTCCATCGTTTGTTGATTGTCATATATTCTCAACACAGTATTTTTTACATGTTCAAACTTTTGCAAGTCATCCAATTTGTCAGGATTACAAAAGACTTCAATTTCAGCCTGATAAAACTCCCTAAGACGCAATAAACCCTGACGAGGTGAAATTTCATTTCTAAAACTTTTGCCCACCTGTGCTATTCCTAGTGGTAGTTTTCTGCGGCTCACTTTGAATATACGCGGAAAATCTACAAAAACGGACTGGCACGTCTCAGGCCTCAGATAGGCTTCTTCATGGTTAGGGCCAATTTCAACCTTAAACATCATATTAAACCTTTCAGAGGCGGAAAATTCGCCTTTGCAACTGGGGCATTTTATATTATTTTCCTTAATAAGCAGGTCCACCTTATCATTTTGTAGGTTTTCGGGAACTTCTATGTTTACTTCATCGAGTATCAATTTATCTGCCCTAAATGAGCTTTTGCATTTTGTGCATTTTACTATGGGGTCAGAGAAATTTTTAAGGTGACCTGACGCCAGGAAAACACTTCTGCTCATTATTTGAGTACCATCTATCTCCAACATAGCATCTCTCCTTACTAATTCTCGCCTCCATAACTCTAGAAAATTGTTTTTAATCTTAACCCCATTAGGCCCATACTCCCAGAATCCTGCGCTAGAATCAGAATAAAGTTCACAGCTAGGAAAATAAAAGCCCCTCTCTAAAGCTAGTTGAACAATATCGTCATAAGTACTCATCAATAATCAATTTAATATGAAAAATCAGATCCATAAATTTATTTGTAATAACCAAAAAAAAAAAATTAATTACATTATTGCATAGCAATAACGACAAATTTCCAATGAGTGAAATATAGAAATCACTCAAGGAATGCAAATAGGCCACAATATGCAATATGCATTATTCGTTCTGCATTATGCATCACATAATCATAAAGTATCAACAAACCAAAAACCCAAATCAACATCCTACCATATTTGATTGTGGACGAAAAACCAAGTCCAATGTGATGTAAAACCATAATCAAAATTTTATTTTTTTAGGTGCTTTTGATAATCCAAGTAACAGGGCTTGCAGTAACCCTAATAAAATAACAAGCATTCGGAAACCCTAATTTGTTACATAATCTTACAAAGATACACACACACACACACTATAGATAAGTAATATAGGCATGATGCCATAAATTAACAATGCCTCTTGTAGTATTTGAAGGGATTAACGATGCCCTAAAAACAACAATAATTGATCAACTTTTGCAAAAATATCCTGACAAGATCAGGACATTCACCTTTCCAACCCCAAAATATAAAGACCTTTTGTCCACAAATTTTGATAACAATCCGGAGAAATTGATTTTTAAGCATTCCGTAATTGAAAATGACTTTATGGAAAACAAATTGAAGATTCATAATGAATCAAGAAAAAACCTCGTCATTCTAAATCAATACTATTTATCCAACACCGTTTATTTCGAATACGAATCCAAAGCACTAGATGACAGAATAAAGCAATTTGCAAATGTTTTAAGAAACATCAAACACCTCACGCCAGATCTCACAATTTTGCTATGGAGTGTTGAAATAAACGAAAGGCAACACAATCTTTATGACAATGATGAATTGCCTCAACTTCACAACATTTACTTTAAGGAGATTGGAGAGTTGAGGGAATTAGGCAAGATAAAACTATTTGAATATATCGAAACCCTTCGGTCTGATACATACCACAATATCGAAAAAATCCTGATAGATAGGGGATTTCTAAAGTGATTTGTAAAATTGTGCTTTTTTTCAGATAAACAAATAAACAAAAAATGTTTTTTTTCGGTAGTGCCGTAAAGCAACATTGAAAAAACAATTTTAAAATTTTTTGGGATAATCACTTATCAAAGTAATACTGTATAATGTAACAGGCTATTTTATAGTATCACCTACTGTTTTCGATATCCACTATTGTAAACACCATCACAATTTTGCTTTAGTCACTATTGAAAATGAAACCATATGGCATGACAATGGTTTATTTTTTTTTTTGCTATTGAATTTTTTTTATACGCAAAAAGTATAGTTTCAATTGACACGGCTCATCTTAATCTTGCATATGCCCACTTGCCTTTAGAATTAAGTATTTTTGCATATCAGGTTTTTTGCAAACACCATGTTATCGGAATTACCTCTCTCCTTATCAATAGGTGTTTCCATAATGAAGGGGATTTGGCGTAACCTTTTGTTATTTAATAGAGTTCTGAATGCGTCTTCACCAATTTTTCCCATCCCTATATGATAATGTCTGTCAAGGTTTGACCCTAATTCGCCCTTTGAGTCATTTAGATGAATCACCTTTAGCCTATGAATGCCAATTTTATCTGATACCAGTTCCAACAATTGAGAGATGCCGCTTTCGTTTGTTATGTCATATCCCGCACCAAAAGCATGGCAGGTATCAAGGCACAGTCCAAAATCACTAGAATCCAACCCATCAAATATTTCTGAAATCTCATCAATAGAGCTACCGACACTGTTTTTTTGCCCTGCGCTGTTTTCCAGCAATATTTTTACAGCATTTTTTTTTGTGACTGAATCCAGATAACTATTCAGAGCGGTGTTGCACGCTTTAATTAGCTGCGATATCCCATTTTTTGATCCTTTTCCCAAATGGCTACCCAGGTGAATTACAAGATTTGGGATACTAAGCAGACCGCATCTAATGATTTCCTCTTTTAGAACCTCAACAGACTTTATGTACATTTCGCTATCAGGAGCAGAGAGATTAGGAAGGTAAGGCATATGAACAACCACCGAATCAAAATCTATTGAGCTTTCTTTTAGTTTATTTACAAACAGTGTCGAATCCTCCTTAGAAATATCCTTTGTTTTCCACTGTCGTGGACTTCGAGTAAAAATTTGAAAGGCAGAGCATTCAAGAGCCAAAGCATTGTCAATTGATTTGGCCAGACAACCACTGATAGAAACATGGAATCCCAATTTTATACTCATTTCATACAATTTATTAAGGTAGAAATTTAAAAGTTGACAAGATGTTGTTATGCAACATGGCTGTACAATCCTCAATGAAACCTGACATAAAGAAATTGTATACAACACATTCCCAAAGATAATCAAGAGTTATAATAGTTAAAGATAATGTTACCTAAAACAAATCAAAATAAATTAACATTATTTGTTTTCAAACTGCTTATATCATATGTTTGAATTCTAACTGTAGACTTAAAAGATGAACGATGGTGATTTAAATATTGTTTGGGTATGTACCCAATGTAATCAAAATTTTCTATTTTACTCAGACATCCAAGACCACAAATCCAGTACAGGGCATTCAAAGATATACAAATTTGACTTACTATCAGGGAGAATGATAGACAGGATTGAAATGACCTAAATTATAAAACGCAGGTAATCAATATTTAGTTTTAAGTATTTTTGCAGTAAACTTGTTGTATAAATTATTGCATAAAATACCGCAGGATGTTAAGTCTCAGTTAATCACTCTTTTCATTCACAAATTAGGAAGTAAAGCATTCATCCATTCATTTGAAAACCCTATACTTGTTGTTGCCTTTCCAAATTTTCTTTTTAAAATTCCTATTATTGACAAATTTTTTTGCGTCTCTTATCACTTTATGGTAAGATTGGGCCTGTTGTAATAAAATTGATAATGCGAGTATTAAAATAATGATCAAAGATACAAAATAGATTAGTTGGTCTCTCACAAATTAAATTGAAACCAAATTTATTTAAATTTTTAAGGTGGTGGAGGTGGAACGTCACAGTTATAGAATCCCCAGCAGTAGTAGTAGCCAGGCTAGGCCAAAAATACGGTTAAAACAATGATACAAAAAACAAGATATACAACCCATTATTGTTTTTTTTGGTAAAAAAACATCTGTAAACCCAAAAAAATCCAATCCCTCAACATAAAAAAATCAAAAGAACCGCCAAAAAAATGGATCCATGGTACAACAGTGACAGGACTGGGATTTTACAATAAAGGACGGTTTACAATACCCACTTTTTTAGCAGTATCTATAAAATATAAATTAATATTAGATAGGTTCAAAGAAAACGGTTAGTCAATAAGGATGAGCCGGGGTCGCCTAGCCTGGTAGGGCGCAAGCCTGGAAATTGAAAACATAAAGCTTGTGACCGCAAGGTCTCGAGGGTTCGAATCCCTCTCCCGGCGCTGATTATCTTTTGTTTTGCATGCATAATTACTGTTTTCCGTAAGTTCAAGGGTTGTTTTTTGTTCGTCATGAGGCTTGGAAGAGGCATCCGAACCCTCAAAACCCTCACGGTTCACAAGATTTATGTTGTATTTCATAGTGTCAGCACTAGCATGATTTTCATCATGAATGGCCACATTGCTTTTCTTACCGATTTTAGTAAGATTGCTCAGAGCAATTATTGTTATCAGCCTTGCTGATTTCAGTAAGATCTGTTTCTTTACCTTCACCAATTATCTTACCAAATTTGGTAAGTTCAGGATTATTAGGAAATAATGATGAAAGTAAAGGAATTTCCTTTTTCAACTGGTTTGATATCTTCCTCTTGATAATGGATTTTAGTTTGTATTCATAGGACTTTGAGACGGCTATTTGGCCACTCAAATACAAACCTTCGGTTTTTGATAACATAATGATATGGCAGTATTTGGGAGTAATTGCAACTAAGCTTTATTGATATAAGTATAAGAATTTCATATTGTAGAATCTAGTCGCTTAAAATTCGTCTTTGTTTTTGGTTCGGTGCTTGAAGCGCTGATTTATGGTCCGTTTTAGATATATCGCACCACATTAAAACTGGGATAATGTTGAAGAGATTTCCATTTTATCAGCCCTATAGTTATAACTCGATATTATTTGCCAAAACCTTAACAATTCATTAAAGCCTAAACCTAAACAATGAAGATACAATAGCAATTAGCAAATTATTAATTAAGATAGAATTACGGTATTTGGTTATGTTATCATGCATATAGAAGTGAAGGGTTTGGTTCGGTGCGGCAAGGCGATTGTCTTTATGAATATTGACAGAGATATATCATAATTCATCTTGCGGTAGGGGAAACTATAATTGTTATTAATAATTAGTAACTGTTACTATATATTATTGCCATAATGCAACTCGGCTGCATATACCCATGATAATAGCCAAAAGTTAGATTTTTTACGAGGTTATAATAACTTTAATAGTCTTGTTTCAGTCACCTCCGGGACCAAATTTGTATAATTGTAATATTTAGATCGGCATTCACAGAAGATGTGGTCAGAAAAGTAGTTTTTGGATTACACTACAGAATATGAGAGACAAATGGTACTCCACTTTCCAATGGTGAAATTTGCTTATTTGGTTTGGTGTCTGGCCATTGCTGCTGTTGCTGCTGACGCTTATATTCTCCATCTTCAATATGGCTATCCTGGTCATACCCGTCGTTGATGGTGGCCAAAGAATTACAGTGGTTGTTGTTATGGCTGTAGCCATAGCCATAGCAGTAGAAATCAAGCAAATCCGTTATCCATGCAGGCACAATGGATGGTGAGATGCCCAACCTTTTGCAACTTTGAAAAGTCTCCTCTATGAACGAAATGATTCCATTGTTTGGGTCACTGTAATCATTATTACCATTTCTACCATAGCCGTCCGTTTCCCCATTGATGCCCAAATTCTTTAGCAACTGTACTATCCTGTAACCCTCTTCACATTGCTTGACCGAGATGCCGGATTTGTTTAGTATGACAGCAAATTCCCTCATGGACTCAACATTGGGTTGCCCAATTTCTGCAGCCCAATCCTTGATTATTCCCGATACTTTGCCTCCTGATATGCCTACGTCGATGGCGATCTGGTCCCGTGATTTGCCATTTAGGTATCCCCTGTATCACTAGCGTCTTGACTGATTGGTTTGATTTACCCAAGCATTATCATTTATATATAAAAATAAAACCTTTAAATGACGAACATTAGAGGCCGTCACTTTGGTCAGATTTGCCGTCACTTCCGTCAAAATGGTCGTCATAATATTTCTATGGCTACAGTAGGGGGGAATAAGAATGGGTACAGGGTGTTTGGTATTTCGATATCCGCATGGGATGGTTGTAAACCATTGGAGGTATTTTGCATGTTGTAAAGGGATGATTATCATGTTATACTAAAATTACAAAAACCTTTCAATCGATGTCCACGGCTAATGGATACTCAATGTGTTTGGGACATCAGTTTTGTTTGTTTCCTGCATTGACTATCTGATCAAAACTTGGTGGGACGTCAACCACCTTTCCGTACTTTTGGGAAACAAGCCTTGCCAAAACCCTTGATGGGTTTTTGTAGCCGTATCTGAGGCCATTGTCACTGCTGGGAACGGCCGAAAATCCGTTTGGCATGGTGTCGAGGTTCCCCCGGATTATCAGCTTTTCCTTGGACCTTGAAATGGCAACATTCATATCCTCCAGTGCACCGACCGCGCCAACGTTTCGCTCCCTGTTGTTTCTGACAAGGGAAAACATAACAATGCCCGCTTGCGTTCCAAGCGCTCATGTAGTGGTGGTTGCCCTTACCCTGTCCGTCAATACCATCTGCCCAAGGTAATGGGAGATCAGTTGGGCCTGTCCGGTGTATCTTGTGTCGACAACAATTGACCTGTTTCTGCTGGCATAGGCTAGCGGCTGGCACAGCTTCGCGTAGGTCTTGGCCTGAATTTCGTGGGCCCATGACGAAAACCCCAAGGTGTTCTCTTCGCCGTTAATGTCTACCCAGGTGACAGGCTCCTCTGGATTAATTATTTTCCTGTATTCTATGCCGGGTATTTGGTATAGATTTAGCCTCCTAGACGCAACCTCAGGCGATGACTTTAGCCCGCCATATGACGCAAACTCGTCAACTAGCCCCGATATCTTGTCGTGGAGCCTGTGAGTTATTCTCAGTGTGTCAGAGGGTGTTCCCTTTATCACCCACTCAATGGCGCTTGGGTCTTTGGACGATATTCCAATGGGCCTTGATTGCTTTGGGTCGCCGACCACCGTAACCACAATGCTGCACTGGTTTATCAGGTCCATAAGGTTGTTTATCTGCATGGCTGTCTTTTCGTCATACCTTAAAGGCGCCAGTTGGTTTATCCCATACCAGAATGGTGAGAGCAAATGCTCCAGTTTCTCTATCCCAGCCTCGTCTATTATGATGTTGTCAAACCTAAGCAGGGATGACAGCGTTTCAAGGACAGGGGTGCACACAACTATTTTCTTGCTCCTGATTTCGGAGGAGAGTATGCTAAAGGGGGACTGGCAACAATGGATCATCGACATCAGACAAGTTTCCGGTTCTTAGGCAATATTCCCTTGTTGCAGAGGGACCGAGTATTTGGAAAGATCCCAGCAAAAATCATTTGTGGCGGCGTCTGTGTATGCCACCATCAAGACTGTTGGCGAGGCCCTCAGCAATCATTTTCACTGCAAGCGCAGCCCCAACCGTGGTCTAACCGCATCCAGGTGGCACCACAACTGCCGCAATGTTTCCATTGTATGCGCGCCAGTTGATTATTCGAAGCTGCTCGTTGTCAAACCGAAGGGATGGGTGTGGCTGAAGATTCATCATTAAATGGTGTTACCCCATATCCCTTGCCCGGCACCTCTTTTGTCCCATCCTTTTCCGACCCATGACCTTCCTCCTGTTTTTCTGCTGTAACTGTTATTGTTACTCTCACTATCGCCGATGCTATTGCTGCTACTGCTACTACGGTTACCTGAAATTTCTGGATCTTCATAAGGTATCAGTATGTCCGCAGCGTGTTTGTGAAACTTGTGAAGCGGCTCAAGCAGTCTCTTGGTTAGGTTGATTTCATCGTGGATTATTATTATTGATCCTTCTTGAGGACTAGATTTATTATCTTGTTTTTGTATTTATCATTATAGTCAAAATTATTATTGCTGTTGGTGTTGATGATTGTGGCATTTATGTTACCTTTATCATTATCATCCTCATAACTTGGGAGAATGTTTACTACACGCTTTGCCATGGTTTTAGTTCGAAAATCCACAACCAGCCTGTTGCCTCTTTCCTGCTTTACATTACCGTTAGCGGAGATGCAGGCCAAAAGCAGAATCCCTGGCCCCTTTACTATTAACCGGATTTGCTTGCGGGGCTGCAAATACACTTTGTTGTCATTACGAACTAGGATAACACAGGTTTGGTTTTGGTAGATGTGGTTTCCCGCTTCCTTTCCTTCTCCGGATTCTGGCCTGAACCTAGTATGCACTATCCCTGCCTTTTCCAGCTCCTCTATTGCTGTTGCCTCTCCCTTTTTGTCCATCATTATGCCGATAACAAATTTCTGCCTGTGGGTTTCGGCCCGCTCCTCCGTCACCATGTACCTTTTTCTAAACAGCGTTTTTCTGATCAGCTGATGGTTTGGTGGGGGTGTTTGCCCTCATAGGCAAGTCTAGAGCCTCCCTGTAAAACTGGCAGTCTTCTCATGAAGGTGATGCTCCGGTGTCGCAAACAGGGCAAAACAGGGGCTTTTTTGCAGGGGGCGACCTACCGCATAGAACTTCGTGCGAAAAGTTTCTGCCCCCCTTAACCTTGGCTATGGTATCCTCCGTTATTGGAAATCGGGGGACATACGCGTTGTTGTAGTACACGATGGAGCCAAAACGGCATTTGCTCCTCGAGTCTTTTTCCTGTATTTTTGTCATAATTCCTTTTGTGCTTTTTATACAGCAAAGCAATTATTCCTGTCCGTAAAAACATTGTGAACGGCCATTCCAATAATAATCAAAAATTTATTGACTGCTTTACAAAAGGGAATATCACAAACCATTGTTAAACAATTGTTTAAGATGCAGGAACTACGAGTATGAAAAAGTATCAGAAGACAATGATTCATAAATGACATTTGATTTTTTGGGCTGAGGGCTATTAAGTTAAGCATATGATATGTTAGGCAACACAATTAAATGGATTAACTATCATCTTACAAGCATTTGGTAATAAAAATAGGCATTTGAGTCAATTGTATTTTCACAATTGGATAGGAGATAAGGTATTAGCAAAACTTCAAAAAACTGGTTAAAATCAAAAATTAAAGGACTTGCAATAAAGTGTTTTATAATGTTTACTTTATCATGGATCCTATTGCATCGGTTGCTTTTTGCTGAAGAGTTGATGATGATGATGCAGTGTTATCGTTTGTGGTGCTACTAGTTGCATTACCATTACTACTGCTGCCAGTGTTATTGTTTGCGCCCAATAGGCTGGATGCACCTTGTTTGAGAGTGGACATATCCAATGCTGAAACAATATTGTTAGTCACCATACTAAGTAAAGAAGTTGACAGTATGAGAGATATTGCTATGCTTGCAATTACAAACATTGTTTTGCTAATTGTTGTTGTTCTTTTCGACATGAATGATTATGTGCAATATTCCTTATAACTATGTGTGTTTATCTAAATATTTTTTTGGCACAAGAAAATATGTTTTGAGATGGTCATAACTGCATTTTACCATAATCCCATGTAGAAAAGAACTTCGGACTAATTTCAACAAGTACAACCTCCCCCTTCTTTGATAGGTCCGATATCATTTTTGCTACTGGATGATCCAGTGTTCCCAGATATTTCAAACTAATTCTATCCCCTTGTGGAACAAGCCTTTTTGGATCTTCTATTATCGTTGCAATACCCCTACCTTTAACTCCCTTATAAGGCTGATTCTCATCATCTATTGAAAAATAAACAGAGGGCCTTTTTCGAAGATTTTGAGTTTTCTTGGCTGATTTAGAAGTGGTTATCAAGAGTTTTTCGCCGTATTTGTCATAGTAAAACCAGACGGGCTGGATATTTGGATTGCATTGCTCATCGTTAGTAGCCAGCTGCAAGTTCAGTTTACTTTCAAGAAATCCCTCTGCCTCTTCCCTGTTCATACCTGGAATCTCTGGAGTGGCACTAATGATTTTCATAAGTCATCAATTGCATACCAGTAGAAAAGAGTTACTTCCTTTCTCAGTCGGCTCTTTCAAATGCATCTGCAATTGTTTCGAAAAGAACCATTGTTCAAATATTTACTCAAACACATATTGCCTTAACACACACAACGTAAAGAAGCCAAGGCATTTGAATTCCACCGCTAACTAGTTTTAGCGAAATTTAGATGCATAAACTGTTTCTAAAGCCGTCTCCATGTTTTATCATTTCCAATCTTTGCCATGACTTCTTTTGTATGATTGCTGTCTCTATAAGAAGTCATCCCATCAAAATTACCTCGTGTCTATTGGCAGAGATTGTTCTCATAATGGTAGAGTTCACATCCCAATATCCATAGAATTGTTAAGATGGAAAACACATTATACAAGTGCACCATATTTCCTGCAGAACTCATTAGACTCTTTCTTTGCTTATCTGCACCATCGCATCGGGTTATATTTGGTAATTTGCATACAAAGAATGTAAATTGTCTTCCACCCTGTAGCCCCCGCTCCTTAAACAGAAAAGTAATTTAACTAATTGCTTTTAAAAACAAACTAGGATACTACGGGCAGATCTGAAATTAAGCATCATTTTTGGTCTCCCAGAGTATTGCCAGAGTCAAAATTTCTCACTCAGCACTAATTTTATTTTCAGGAACAAAATCTCTGTTTTACGTAACTTAAAGTATTGTTTCTTGTTTTCCTTATTGATTAAAGGCATAATCAGAGATATATACAATATAATTAAAAATTATATAGAAACACCAAATTATGACAAGGTATTTTCAGTCTTGCAGACAATAATTTATTACTAAATGAATTATTCTGTTTGGCATGTCAAAGACGGAAAATCCAAATTAGAAGAATTGTTTTTACAGTTTGATTATCAGATATCGGAATAAAATAATCTAGAATAATTCCTACAGATATTTCATTCAACCAACAAGTTTTTTACCAAATGGATTGTTAATTCATTATAGTGGATGATTCAACCTTTAGGCAATTAAAGGATTCTTGTTTCCATCATCCTGAGGTTACAGATGTGATATTTGACTACAATAAAATGCTAGAAATGGGTTTAGTTGCAATTAATAGTATTGATCACGGATTTGATATATTATGGGATAAAGTAATGTTTAATTTCTTATGGAGATATTTTAAAGATGGCATACATCTAGCTGAAAAACAGGCTAAAAAAAAGACATCAGGTTAAGACTGATTGTGGAGATCACAAAAGAAAACATTGATTTTATAAAATCAATTAAACATCATGACATAAGACACCTTAACGGTACTAGAGGAAATTTCGCAATTTTAGACAACCAATCATATATGGTACAAATATTTCACAATGAAAACGAACCACCCGCTCAAGCTTTTTTTAGTAACTCCAAAGCATTTGTAGATAGACAACAGGAACTTTATAACAAACTTTGGGAAATCGCCATACCTTTATCACTTAGAAAAAAGGAAATAGAGCACCAAAAAAATCCAAACTATCGTAGAATATTAACAAATTACAATGAAATTCAAAATGAGATAAATTCAATAACAGAGCAAACCAGGAAAGAACTATTAATATGCACATCAGTCAAGATATTGCACATCATTCTCACCGAGAATGATCTTTTAAACAGGTTTAAATCACTTTTGCAAAGGGGGTAGCAGTCAGAATTCTTACAGACAATATTGACGAACAGCTTCTGAGCCATGTAGCTGCAATAAATAATACACATAAAAATAATCACATCCAACTTGGATACACAAACAAACTTGGTAGTTTCAACAAATTGGTAATGATAAGTGATGGAAAGTTTGTGGTCCAAATAAAATATGGATATGATAACAAATTAGTTGCTTATCTATCAAATGAAGAGCACACCATAATGGTGCAAGAAATTCTATTTGAGAAATACTTTAACGAAATTAAAAGTCTTGAGATTAACAATATTGTTAACGAATAATTTCTAGTTGTTTTTCCAAGAAAAGAATCAATTACTGCATTATTTTGTTTGTTATCCTCTCCATTGGATTTAAGATGGGGTTTTGTATTTTTGCTATCGCAAAAAAGGATTTATGTTTTTGTTTATAATATTGTTAAATGGCACACTTTTGATGTCTCCAAGACAATCTTAATAATCTTTATTCTCATTTGGGGTTCTATCCCCCTCTTTTCCGACCCTAAAGCTTTAACGAATGTTGTTTTGGGGTCGGATATGCAATACTCTTCTAATTGTTTTGCTTCATCTTTTTTATATGCTTCAATTACCGAGGAAGGATATTAGAAGTTCCTAAATAATAATTAAACTTATAATCCATTCTTGCTTACAATACTAAAGTATGAGTTCAGATGAGCCAATGAAAATATCTAAAGAAGAACTAAAACAAAGGCTTACTCCAGAGCAATATGATGTATGCGTTAACAAGGGCACGGAAATGGCGTTTACGGGCAAGTACAACAATTATAAAGAGCCAGGAATTTACAAGTGTGTAGTTTGTGGAAATGAATTATTTAGGTCCGATACAAAGTTTGATTCAGGCACCGGATGGCCAAGTTTTTATGCCCCGCTAAGAAAAGAGAGCATCAAAGAAGAAACAGATAACAGTTTTTTTATGAGACGTGTTGAAGTTAATTGTAACAGGTGTGGAGCACACCTTGGTCACGTATTTGATGATGGACCAAAGCCTACTGGCCTGAGATATTGTATTAATTCTGCGTCACTTGAGCATCAGGCGCAGGAAAAGACTAAAAGATAGGCAAGTTCTCCAGTATAGAAGATAAGGATTCTTTAACTCACATAATCACTCATCCCCATATTGGTTATTACGCTTGTACACACAATAGGAAATTATGGGCATTATAGCAACACAAAAAGTCTAGTGAGTGTGAGTTATCTTTCGCTCCAATACAACAAAGCAATTTACCCCTGCTGTAAATCAAATCGTGGGGTTTTCTCAATCACAATATGATTTGTTTTTAAATTAACAACGTTACAAGTTACAGCAAAGGCTTTTTTGACTGGACTCAATAGTATAACGCAATATTATTTTTAGTACATGTCATTTAAACGGTCAAGGCAAAACAACTAATACAAAAAAAAGTGCATTATTTAAAAATTTAAATATTCAATATAAAAATACACAATACACAACTTTAATCCAAAGGTTAGTTGTTTTTAATTCCAAAAAAAGGTTTAAGACACCATGGATCAAAGAATAACACAGACACGGAGAATGTAACACGTTATATCGTGGTCGCCGTAAACCTAAAAAAAGTTAATGCCAGCATTATAATGGTATTTTACATTTCATTTAAAGGGTTCAATCAATCTTTGTGGCTCTGTTCACTTAACGATAAAGCTATAGACTGAAGATGCCTATTTCCATTGTGAGTAGTAGAAACAGGACACCTTCAATGTATATTGGTTATGGCTTGTACTTTTATTTTTCAGGTTTATCTTTAAGGAGAACCTCTCAAATACTGTCTTCACATTT
>JACDHC010000157.1 GCA_013821245.1 Candidatus Nitrosopumilus sp. | reverse complement strand
TTGTGCCACTGTTTGCCAATTTGGAATAGGCAAGCTTATTCTTTTGTTATCCTTTGTTTTTATGGTTTTATTGTACAGGTCCAAAGTGTCGATACTTTCCTTTGCAAATAGATCACTTTTCCCGTACTCAATCAGTTTTATCTTTACACCGTCTTTTTTTTTGTATAACTCCTCAAAAACGGGAAGTTTCCATGCCACCACAGGCATACTAGCAAATAATGCCTCCGCCACAGCAATGCCAAACCCTTCCATCGATGAGGGAAAAATAAAGACTTTGGCTCTTGAGTAAAGGTCAATTTTTTCTTCTTCAGACACAAAACCTCTGTGATCTATACCCATTTTGCGAATTGTATCGCCCATTTCCGGAGATAGGGATCCAATCATTACCAAATTAGCGTCTGGTTTTAGCTTTTTGATGTTTTTCCAAATTTCACCCAATCCATAAAATTTTTCAATTCTCCCAATACAAAGAAAGTCGATATCTTTCATACCGTTGCTACTACGGCTGCCTCTATTGCCATTTACCTTATAGAAAATGTTGTGGTCTATTCCGGTTCCGACTATGGCAATTCGGTCTCTTAGGCTTTTCGCCAAAATTTCTGTTTTTATGTTTGCTTTTTCCTTTAGTTTGTTTAATTTGTTTATACCCACGCCATAAATTGTGTTAAGTTCATGCTTTGAGGCTTGACTTACTGTTAGAATTGTATCAGAGTCCCTAAGCATTTCTGTAGTAAACTTTTGGATTATTAGGTTATACAGAGACTGAAAAAGGTTTTTGGAGCCAGATATACGTGGTTCGTGATGGTGAAATACAACCAATATCTTGGTTTTTGGTTTGAATGCTCTAAGAAGAATCCAAAGAATAATGTTAGATTCGCCCCAAGAATCTAAAATCGCAAAATCAGGTTGCCTGCCAAGGGCCTTTAATGCATTACATAAATCAATTATGATTTTTCGTGGCAGGTTACTGGAGGAATAGTTTTTTTCGGTTTTCAGCACCATAAAGGAGCCACTCTTCTCAATACAGTCTGCGACCCTCTTCATCCATAGATATCCCCCAGTGTAGTTGATTACGTTAGACGGATAACCAAAGAACAACAACTTTGATTGCTTTATCTCTCCTTCCATCATCTATATGAGCATATATACACACTAATACTATTAAAGGACATAGGGATAATTGTTATTATTAATTGTATTAGTAGCACAATGTGATAAGCATAACAAATAAAATGCGATATATCTAGTTTTCAAAGTTGTCAGGCTAAATGATGATGGTCATCCTTTTCCTATTGTTGTTGTTAAATGAATTAACCTTATTCTGAATTTATAGTTGTATCCTAAACTGCAATAATATTTTGTTTTTTGTACCCGGATTCGTTTTCAAACACATTCCTATTAATATTAGCTATTTTCTCTTTTTCTATGATAAATAGGGCCCATTACAGGTATGATTCACCCCATATTATTTAAAATGGAATAAAAAAGGCCAAGGCATAACATTTTAGGAAGTAATACCAATAAGAATAAAAAATCATGTTTGTGTTAATATAAAGACATTTGATCAAATGCTGAAAAATCCTATAAATATGACATATTACTATATTGCATGTGTGATTTTTTAAATTAATTACCGTATACTCTATAAACGTTACCATTTGAATTATCAATGAAACTCCATGATTCACTATCGATTCTGATCTTTCCAAAACTCTGTTTAGTGCTGTTGTCTAATCTTTTGTATACGGCCTCCCCGATAACAATTTGATTTGGCCTTGCAAACCCGGTCATCTTTGATGCTGTATTGATTGTATATCCCATTATATCCAGATATGACTCTTTTTTTACTATTATATTGTCATGTTTATTGGCATCCTGATCAGGTTATTTTTCATTTGTATCCTTTCTTTCAGTTTTGGTGTGGTAATTTGTTACCAGCCCATACTGAATGACGGCGCTTTCACCAACATCAATACCCACTCTTATTTCTAATTCGGGATATCCATTCTCATTTAAAATGGCATTCATGCCTTCTTCTATGATTCTTACCATAGACAGTTCGCAACTAACTGCATTGCTACAAGGCAAATACAAATTATCCTTTTCTGTGAAAAAAAAGGCCAAGACCGCGTCTCCCACATACTTAAAGACGTATCCTCCATATTCCTTCACAATAAGGGACATCTCTTGGGTGAATGCCTGCATTATTGGTACTAATCTCCGCAATGGTAAATTCATTGAAAGCCTTGTTGAACTAACCAAATCGACATGCAAAATTACAAGATCAATGTGAGTATTAATGAATTTTTCTAGCAGCGTTTGGGTACTGTCTAGTGGTATATAGAATTTTGGACCGACTTTTAACTCACTCCAGGTTCTCTTTTGGGTATCCATTATTGCGGACTCTATATCAAAAACAGAATCTAAATAAATCATGCCTATTTTTGGGAGTAACGATGCGTCACTTATCGATTTCTCTTTTCTTTTATTATCCGCATTTATTTTTTCTAGTGTATTGATAACATCGGTTTGGTTAGCATCTAACTGATACACATACTTAGCCACATAAATTCTAGGATAACTTTTTAGCTTACCATTCGTTATTATTTGTCATATTAATTGAACTCCACAGTATTAGACAAGGCATACAAGAATGAATGCGATGCTCGTGTAAAGGAACGAATCCTACTTGTAATTAGAGTATCATATGACAAACAGTATATCGAATCCGTAGGTCAAGAATTACATAGAGCAAGATCGTGGGCATACAAATGGTACAAAAGGTACAACGATGAAGGAGGGTTGGAAGGCCTAAGAGACAAACCAAGAAGTGGACGACCATCATTTGCAGATGAGAACATGATGATGGAGGTAAGAAAAGAGTTATCCGATAGCAACACAGGATGGGATATTAAACAGGTAATGAACCTAATCCAAAAGAAGACAGGTGTCAAGTACCATAAAGAACATATCCGCAGGTTACTTCATAAATGGGGTTTTTCACCAAAGGTTCCACAGAAAAGGTTTGTGAGAACGGCTTCCCAGAAAGAGAAAAAGAGTTTTAAAAAAGGATACAAAAGGTCTTAATCGCTCTTAAAAAGGATTGGAATGTGCTTGTACAGGATGAATCCATCTTTATACATGATTCAATTTTAGCCAGGAAAAGAAGATGGATTCAAAGAGAAAAAAGACCGATAGTTACTGTCACAGGATGTCATTGCAAAACTATAATCTTTGGAGTACTGTCTTTGGATGGTAAACAACTGTTCAGACAGTATAATCATTTTGACAGTTACTCATTTATCAAATATCTCGAGCAGATTAAAAAGAAATTTAATAAATTTATTGTTTTTGTGGACAGGGCAGCTCAGCACAGATCCAAGATCGTAAAAGAATACTTGCAAAGAAATATTGACGACATAAGAATAGAGTATTTTCCTGTTGGTTCGCCAGAGTTAAATGCTGTAGAGGAATGTTGGAGACAAGGAAAGTATAACATACTGTCAAATTGTCACTCTGGTTTCTCCCATCTTAAACGGACAATATCTAGTTATTACCGAACAAGAAGGTTTAACCTAGATATCAAAAAGTATCTGTTTAGGTCTACGAACTAATGTTGTTGAGTACAATAACCTCAGATGAAATGCCGCATTCATACAGGTTAATGACAGTATGAAGCTGGTATAAATTCTTATCTACATTATCAACATTCATAAAAAAATACGTTGTTATTATTACTATTATGCATTATTGCATGCAATAATAACAAAAGGATACCTGAATTGGTGTTATAGTTTTTGATAACCATCTTTATTTTCTCTGCAAAATGATGATGATCGCATAAAGGTTGGTCTGGCTCTTGCCAATATGAATAATGTTTTTGCGCAAATCCATAATATCCATCATCTCTTTGTTTGTTATCAATTCCTTTCGTATGTGACGATTTTAATATACTAATTTGAATTATCATCAGGATATTTTTCTAATGGTGGGAACTACCTAGAATATGTGTCAATCACCGGTCAAGAAAAGCATTGTAAAATCAATGTTAGATCTAGGGGCCATTGTTAGATGAATAACCCCTGCGATAAGCGTGCACACCGAAGCGACAATCGCAATAATTAATACCGAATTCATTAGATTCAATTATTTAGATTACCATAGATATGCTCAAATGCAGGGAAATTGGATTTATTGGACTTTTCGAAATTGCTTGTTGTATCTATTGTAAATAAATAATGTAATTTTTTATATATTCACACATTACAAATGCCACAATCCAATCGTTGTTATCTTAGAGCCTATCCCAAGATTATCTTTCTGTAGATGATGATACAACATGAGAACTGTACCAACCCAAGATAGTTCTCTGCTTTCTTTTCATATCTTGTGTACAGTTTCCTGAATCGGTTATGCCAAGAGTTGGTTCTCTCCACTACCCATCTTCTAGCGGCAGGATGTTTTTTTCGATTTGGCATCTTTTGTGTTTCTGTCTTGATCTCTCCTCTTTTTCTCTTGTACGGTAAATGCGGTACATATCCTCGGCGGATGATTTCCTGTTTTGCTGTCTTGGAATTGTACGCTTTATCAAGACATAGGTGCTGTAGTTTTCTTTTTCCAGACAAGCTACGTTTCGTTAATGATGAGGATGATGATGATCGTTTGATAATTGTATTATCCACTACATCTGTTACCAGTTTTATATCATGGGTGCTTGCGGAAGATATGACAGCCGATAAAGGAATTCCTTTTGCATCCGTTAAAATATGTCTTTTTGTGCCTAGTTTGCTCCTATCAGTGGGATTATTTCCAGTCATCGCCCCCCTAAAGGTGACTTTATAGAAATACTATCGATTGATTGCCATGTCCAGTTGATACC
>JACDHC010000156.1 GCA_013821245.1 Candidatus Nitrosopumilus sp. | reverse complement strand
CTCTGATCCCATACACCCATCCATGATTTTTCACTCCAGCCCGATGGCCAATTATGCCAAAACGGCCACCAATTGCTAAGGTCCGGAGTAGACGACACATCATCCCAAAACTTCAATAGGGTGGAGGGAGTGCCTTCCCAAGTTCCATTCCTTTGGACATGGTTTACTATAATTGCCCCATTGATGGCGCCAATAGACGTTCCCGCGATTATGTCAAATATGTTCTCATCTTTATCATTATCCTGTAAATCTTTTTTTATCCAATGGTACAAGACGTTAAAAACACCTGCTTCATAGGCTCCAATGGACCCTCCGCCCTGCAACACTAAACCCCTCTGTTTAGAGGGTATATTTTTAGAAACCATATCAAAAATTACTGGATCTTTATTGCACAATTGGGTATTTAAGGGTATTGTGAGTTATTGTCTATTTTTAACACAAATGTTAATAAATAATTATTGTGCAATAGGTTGGCATCTTGGAAGTTTGGTAATTGACAATCATAATTATTTTATGATTTTAAAAGGCATGAGGATGATCGTTCAATGAATACGTTCCTTGTTTTTAAATGAGCTTGCTATTATAGCGACACTATTGCATACTGTAATTTCAACCAAGTTAATGTATCCGGGGTGTGATCTAATAGTTGTAGCAAAAAATAGTTAAATGATTTCATCCATGGTAGGAAATGCAGGTATCTTATGCTTCTTCCTTGACTGTGGAGCCAACGCTGTAGGTTTAACTTTCTTCATTTCATCAGTTTCCTCTGTTTCTTCCTTTGGATCTGTATCGTACATGTAGTCTAAAAGATAATGGTTTAAGGTATTTACAATTCTCATGGTTTGAATGCCGCTATCTCCATCAGTAGAATGATTATGAGGAGGCTCCATGTCACTAGATAGATTATGTGTATGTGGGTGAGGTATAGAACCAGAAGAAAATAAAAGTATATCATACAAATTATGACCTTTTGGGGCATGTTTAGAAGGCAAAAATGGACAAACCGTGGGATGTTGTCTTTGCCAATCGACCCACAATCTGTCAACATTGGCGTGGTGCAGCCAAAACACCGGATCGTTAGGTGAGGTCATGTTCATCATAGTACCATTAACCCATCTGTGAACTAGATTGTGGAACGCAACTTCAAGTGAAGTCCTAAAACCTGGAGAGCCTAGCTTCCACACCTGACTGTCATAAAATGGTATCTGCATGACTCGGTCCAATTGAACGGTTGTTGGCAACCTTTGTGCATCTTCTCTCCTCTCTTGTAAGGTAATCAGGATCAGATGATTCATCTTTTACAACAATGGTCCAGTTGTTGGGTCCATTATATGCAAAAGGCCCATCTAGAACTTTACCGGGGCTATTGTCCTTTGTCGCCTCACCGTCTGATCCCATAAGATCGGGTGTAATCGGCGATGAGTCATTGTCTGTCCATTCCCAATAAGGAACTGTAATCGAATCATCTTGCGTTACAGATTGCAAATCTTTTTCAAATTGGAGAAGATATACACGATGCCAAGGCAGAAATGCAGGACCATTATGGGCCCAACCCGGATACCAATCTGGATCTTCGGCAGGATTGGTATCAGACATTGCCATCATGGCATTCATGTGTATTTCTACATAATCGTCATATCGGCTATATGTGGAATCATCAGGATAGATAATGCTGGGGCTCTTTTTTAACCTAAGAATGGCGTTTACAAACTTGTCTTTATCTTCAGATGACAGATTCTTTACGCTTTTTCTGATTTTCATAAATTCTTTACAAAATCCTTTATTAATAAGGTATTTGGTTTTTGTAATTGACAGAGGCATCTTACCAATTTCGTTAATTACACATTGCACAACCATATTTAGATCTTTACTCCATATGGTGTGAAAGGTCTACAAGTGTTTAGTATTGCATATCCAATACCATGTTTCCTAATAAATTATATTTTGTGTCATCGCTTCCACTATTGCAATTCCCATGCACAATGAATATCAGGCTCTGAATTTTGGTTACTGTGTAAACAGTCAAGCCTCCTTGAAGATGGAAAAACAGTAGTAGCCGCAATGGATGATGATTAGGAAACACTATGACAACGGTCTTTATAGTTTAGCGGCGCTACCGCCGCTAGATTCAAAAGTTGTAACTGAGGTACGTATGAAAAAAATAGTTATTCTATAATTAGCGATAGCAATGGCCATATCTTTCAATTTCCGTGTCAAGACAGTTCATTGAAAAGTCAATTGGTGTTACCGCCTATCTAGGAATAATCCATCGGCCAGGCAAAAAGACAGACATTGGCTTTTTAAAGATAATTGTAGTTCGTGGTGCCGTTACCTTTGGCCTTATATCAATAGTGTTAAGGAGAAGGTTTGAGAGAAAGTAATATCATTAAGTTATTGATCTACCTGCCCTGTGATGTTTATGATGCATATGAGGCCAACAATGAAAACAACTACAAATAGATAACTACCGCGGCTTATGCCTTTGTTGAAACCGTAACTAGGTAGTCAAGCCTCAACACATTGTCATGCATATAGGGCGAAATCGCCTGTAGGATGTCTTTTCGAAGAGATTCAATCTTTTGTGGATCTTTGAGTGTCTGGATATCTGCTATCATGGTGCCATATTTGGTGATAGACATTCTCCAATAGTGGTTGGGGCTTAATACGGGTGTATTCACAATTCTGGCCAAAAGTAAATATTTTTGACATTGTTACTTGTGCCAAGACATTTTATCATAACTTGTGAAATTCCCCATTGCATTGAAGATGGTTTTAAATTTGAAATGAATCAAATTCCATAATCTTAAATTATTTCAATATTGTTCGATATTATTGTTCTTGCAATATAAAAAAAATAAAAAATAACTTTATTCGTATCTATTGAGTCCCCATTTGCGCATGTTGTAATTCTTCAAATGATTTTTGTTTTGGAATATAGGATTCCAGACTAGAAACTATCACAGAATAAGGCCCATTCAATGTCATGTTTCCTTCTCCAACATATCTTAATGCTAGATCCGAGACTGGATCTCCAAATCCAAATTGACCATGAAACACACACATGTTTGGTACTGATGAAATGTTTTGTATATATCCCAATGGCAGTGGGAATAAATCTGGAGCTCTACCCGCAAGGACTTGAAACGTTGGTAGTGCAGGTTCGTCTTCATTGCATGGTAAAGTCATTGCAACATGACCCTTACTTGCATATGGTGTAGAATCATACATCAAGAGAAACTCATTCTGGCTGAAGTTTTGTCCATTAAGTAAAGTTGTTTGCATAGATTTACCTGTATCTGTTTGATAAATATAATTAGCCCCTGTAGAAAGTCGATTATAAAGTTCAGAATCAAGCTTTAGCGATTGATCAAAGATATTCCTCATATCTCCAATTGTAAAACTCAATGTAATTATGATTGCAATATAAACAAGTATTACAATGCATAATGAGATCAAAATAGTTTGAGTACTCATGATGTTGTTTGATTTATTCAATTATTAAAGTTAATCAGAAAATAGTTTTATAGATGCTTATTATATAATGCATCTTCGTGTAATTGCTATTCTAAAATTTCGGATTGTTATTTATATCCTTTTAAATTAGTTGTAATACCCATTATTTATATCACGTATTTTGATTACTCCTAGTTGTTTCTATTTTGATGGGTTTATATTTAATCCATCTTGAGGATTGGTTTAATATGTAATATTAGCCATGTAGTGATGTATATGATGCCGATAGAAAAGAAATAATGTAAATTATGGTGTTTCGAATGCTGTTGATTCAAGCAAAAAACGATCGCGTAAGAAATATCAATGTTTAAAATGGTAATAGCGGTATCAAGGTAGTTTAATTAAATTTTAAATATTTATTTTAATCATCTCCAATGGACCGTCATGGTCGGGCACCGGGAAAGCCTCATTGATGGATGCAATCTCATCCTCGGCTAAACTCCAACCCACACTCTTGCTGTTTTCGCTAACGTGATCTGGATGAGATGTCTTTGGAATCGTGAATATGTTAGTAGGGTGAACACGGGTTAAGAAGTTGAGGACAACCTGCCTTGGTGTTTTTTCATGGCGCTTTGCAATCTCAACAGCAGTAGCCGTTTATTATTACTTTGTGAAGAAGAGGAAAATAAACTGCCATTGTGACCAAACGGTGAGTATTCCATCACATCTATTCCTTGCTTTGCGCAGTATCGGATTATGCTTTTTTCTATGCCGCGATAGCCCAAGTGGTGCACTTACTTATCTTAATAGCTTCTTTTTCCACTTACTTTGAAGATATAATCATCAAAATGTAAATTATATCGCTTTTATTAATATTATTCGCATTTGTTACAAAATATACTATAATATATCCACAAATAGATATAATTAATTTATAAAATTATTATAAAATATATAAAATCTTAATTTTAGTAAATCTTTTATCCGACCGGTATCAATACCAAATTGGGTTAAATAATAAACCAGATGAATTAGTTGGATACAAAAATATATTCAAGTATTCAAAGGCATGAAACAATAGGTCTGGCAACCATTTTTGGAACATATGTTGCTAGAATGATTTCCTTTGAGACGGGGCCATTAGAAGTGGTAGCAAATGAAAAAGCCAATAGTGGATTAATGGGAATATAAAATGATAACCGACCCATTGGAACGCTCCGTGTTGTCTCATGTTCATGGACAGTTTTTTGTTTTAGACGAAAATGTGGATGTTGCAAGCGCCGTCAAACAAGTGCATGCAAAAAATGCTGAAACAATAATTGTCACTGAAGATGAAAAGCCTATTGGTATTGTAACGGATAGCGACATATTAGACAAGATTGTGATGAGGGGTGCAAACTCCGACAAGGTTTTGTTAAAGTCCATAATG
>JACDHC010000155.1 GCA_013821245.1 Candidatus Nitrosopumilus sp. | reverse complement strand
GGATAGGCGGTCACTGCCTACCAAAAGACACAAAAATGTTTGTCAACTCATCCAATGCAATGAAAAGCAAAATACTCCAGGCGGCAATAGAGATAGATGAGGACTACAGGGAATATATCCAAAACAGGGATAAATATAGTTCACCACATACGACTGGTAATAAAGGCATGATAAAGACAATAAAATGATTGGATGTAAATGTCACAGCATAAATCAAATTTAGGAACCATTTTGGTATTTGGCGCCCATCCTGATGACCTAGAAATTGGGATGGCGGGAACAATTGCGAAATTATCTAACCTTGGTTATAACATGAAACTGGTAGTAGCTATGTTGCCTAATTTCACACAGAATGACAAAAAAGAGGAAAGAAAGGCAGAGGCAATAATGTCCGCCAAAGTAATGGGGTGCCCAGAACCTGACTTTCTTGATTTGACCCCTCAGGAGATGACACACAGTAGAAATTTAATAGGAATAATTGACAGATACATTACAGAGCATAAACCAAAAGCCGTATTCACGCAATGGATTGGTGATTCGCACCAGGACCACCAAATTCTAACTAAATCGGTTATTTCTGCAAGTAGGGATACCTTTGATTTGTACATGTATGAAACAACTATACCCGGTGGTATCACAGAGCAATCATTTAGATCTCAATTATTTGTTGATGTTTCAGATTTTATAGAAGTCAAATCGTCCGCATTGAAATGCTTTAGCTCGCAACAATTAAGGTGTGGACCCATTTGGGTGGATGCGATATTGGGTAGAGCATTGTTCCGAGGGTATCAGATGAACTGTAAGCATGCGGAGTGCTTTGAGGTAATAAGGACAACAAAATGGTAATAAAGCCTGCAAAACTAAAAATAATCTATTATAGAGGATTTCAATTCTTTTATATTGTGTTTTGATGACTTCATTTCATTAAATTTTCCTAAATCCAAATAAGACTCGTTCCAATACCTAAGACACAGTAAAGATTGGTAGTCTGTGATTTTCACATATTCATCGAATATTGTATTCCTTGCTACGATGTCGGGTTCGTTAATTCCAGCCACTGTTCTCATAGGACAGGATGCGGAAAACCTTGGGTTTATCTCAATTATTTTTGCGTTATTGTCATCCTCATCAATTCTCAATTGTATATTCAACGCGCCAATGCCATCAATTTTTCTGGCCACGTCCTCAGACACTTTTTTTATTTCTGGAAACTTGTCTATTATGGCCTTGTATGTTTGACCGTGTTTTAAAATTTTTTTTATCACTATTGATGACATTATGTGTTTTTCATTCTTGGATAATGTAATACCCGTTGTGAATTCCTGATCATCATTTTTTAGATATTTTTGTATTAATGGTCTCCCACCAATTTTTTTTATTGAGGAAACTGCATAATCAAGCTCATCATTGTCATTAACAACAAACAAAAGTTTTGAGCCGGATCCCTCACAAGGTTTAACGATTAATGGAAATCCGTATTCTTTGGTAAAACCGTCATATTCTGTATCTAAACAGGATGGTATATAGTTAAGATTGTTCTCTTTCAGAAATTCAAACGTTTTGTATTTGTCTCTAAAGGTCTCTATTACACCGTGAGGATTTATAAGAACCTTTGCAGGGGCATCATTTTCAATCAATTTTTTATTAATACTTATTTTAGGTAACTCTTGGTCTGAGCCGACAAAAACAATATCAATATTGTTTTTAGAACAAAGATTGATTATTGAATCAACATAATCTTCACTTTTTGGTTTGTTTATGATTGAAAACCGGTCCGCTCGAAAAAGTCCCGCTGAATCAAATATTATGTCGGTGCCATAAATGTTGTATTCGTATGTCCTGTTTTTAGAATACTTGTTATGGTGCTTTAATGATTTGATTATTCCCTGGGCAACTATGCCGCCAACTGAGGTGACAAGGGCATTAATCTGTCTCATAACGTTTAATTCAGTTTAGGACCAAGGGGGACCCAAAGTCATTGTTTTTGATTAAACTGCCAGACCACATTGCAGAGATGTCTTCCATCCCAAAATTCACGATGTAATCAATGATACATGATTTTAAGGTCAAGGCGTTATTTGATTTTTCCACATTATGAATTAACGCTTTTAGGCTTCTTTGTTCTTTCTTGTAAGCCAATAATTCTTCAAGCAGGTTTTTTAATGCATCATTATTTTTGTATACTTGATTTCTTTTAGAAATTAGAGGTTTTATTTTGTTCTCAAAATCATGATTCTTATTGTTGGCATCAATCAAAAACCTTGAAGTGTCTTTAATGCCGTTTTCTTGTATTACCCTTAGTGCCTCTTTTTGAGCAAACCCTTTATACACATCTTTAGATGCCCATAATAACAATAGGGGCATTTTTATTTTTAAATCATCATAAACCTTCTTTCCTATTATCGTATACCCAAGACTGCCGCCAGTCCCTGTGAGATAGCTTGAAATCTCCAATTCCCTTGACAGTAAAAGTAAAATGGGTATGGCCCTAGGCGAAACGTCACCTAATCTGTCTGTAGGGATTGAAACATTGTTTTTTTCACCTACTTTAAGTAATAAATCCTTTTTGCAGGAGATGCACCTTCCTATAAGGTTGGTGTTCCCACTATTGTCCCTTTTTACAATGGAGTATCCTTTACTTCCACAAGAGCAATTTAGCCACAATGGGGAATACTTGCTTGAGTTTGAACTTATGCCTTTGTAAATGCCATGATTTCTAAAGAACAATTCGGACTTTTCTAATGACTTTAGGTAAATATCGTGATTTGATATTAAAAAGTTATAACCATTCTTAAATGCAGGGGATAAGTCAGACATATTGACAAATAAAGTTTTGTAACCCCATACTTTATTTATCATTTTAGCCATGATATAGGAATTGAATTCAGAAAAATTTTTGGAACTTGACAGAGAAGCCTCTACAATCCCCCAAAACTCTTCTAAATTATTATAGGTTCTTTTACGATTTTCCTTTGAAAGTGATTTGTCTTTTTTAATCCACGCATAAACTTGGTTTTCCCAATAGTTAACAAGAGAGTGTGTTGGGGGGTCTGTTTTACATATAAGTTTCCATCTTTTATGATTATTCATAGGGTATCTTATATCCAAAATACCCGATGAATTCCTGATGCTGGGAAGTTTAGCGACATGAACCCAGCTATCATCCATAAAGTCATGGTCTATTATTAAAAATAATGGTAATGACGGAACATCCGATTTTTCTAAATGATTTGAGATTGTTTCCAACATGACGATTTTCTTAAAGACCCCGCTAAATGCAAATAGATTTGGTTGATGGATTGCAACCATGATTTTCAGTTTTTCGCTCTCAATCAAGTTTATTTGATCTTTTACCTTAGACGTTAAAGTTCCTGATTTATTATGAAAACTATATATGGCTTCCCTTAAATATTTCCTATTTGACAAAGTTTCTTTATCAAGATTGGGGCTTTGAATATTGTCAATCACTTTAACTGCATTATCAAATTTGTATGGAACTGATTGAATGAATCTTTCAATATCCGTATCACCTGTTTCCAGATACTTTGAAAATATGGATTTGAACCTAGCTTGCCCGTCAATCGCCGTTGTCGTTATATGTCCCAATTCATTAACCCGTCTTTATGTATATTAGTTTGTTTTTTAACTATCCTTTACTTTGTTCTATATAATTAATAAGATTTTTTATTCTATTATAATTGCCTATTTCCATTAGAGAATGGGCATCACTTCCCAGATGAAAGTTTATTCCCAATTCCTTAAAAGTTTTTAATAATTCTAACGGTGGCCTATTGTACTTTGCGTTGATTTCTATCAGTTTGTTGTTGGACACTATTTCCTCACCCAAATTCCTAATCTCTTGAGTTGTCAAAGAAAATTCCGGCTCGGGTGCCAAATGTCCAATCACGTTCACGTTTTCATTTTGTATTGCTTTTAGCAGTGCCCCATACCATTGAATTTTGTTTATATACTTTGTATGAAAGCTGGCAATGATAAAATACTTGTCATTTAGATATGAATCTGGGCAATCTATAGTGCCATCACCAAGTATTTTGGCCTCAAACCCCGGCAGAACATTAAAACTAACCTTGCCTTTAAATAAATTTATCTCATCCAGATATTTTTCCGTCCAGTCAGAGGTTTTCCTAACATGCTCAGTGAAAGCGATTGTCTGCAAATTCAATTCCTTTGCCTTTTTTATGACATTCTCAACCGTTAAATCAATTGATGAGTGATCATTATAATTACAATGAATGTGATAGTCTTCTCTTATATTTAACACTAACATCAATATATCAAAAATTTATAAATATTTTTTATAGAACTTAATTCAAACAATTATTACATAAATACTTATATCGCCAATAAAATTATTAGACTTAAGCGGATGGTAGTTGCGTAGAAAAGTATCGAATGTATTAGTTCCTGGTGCCTCTGCTCCGGCAGGAATTAATACAATAAAATCCTTGAAATTATGTGATTTCAAAGGCAAGGTATTATCTACCGATTCTAATGAGTTATCCGCTGGTTTTTACTTATCCGATTATAGCGAGGTGATCCCTGAGGTCGATCAAAAAAACTATTTGGATATTTTATTCAAAGTAATTGACAAGTACGAGATAAATGTGTTAATGCCATCCTCAGGACATGATATTTTTCCATTTAGTGAAAATAAAGAAAAATTAAAGGATAATGGGGTTATAGCGGTGGTGAGTGATCGTGATGTTTTGGAGATATGCAGAGATAAAATTCTCACATTTAATCATTTAAGTAAACACTTTAACTTACCATTTACCACGGATGAAAAAAATAAAATTAACGAATTTCCAATAATTGCAAAACCTCGATTTGGTAAAGGCAGTAGGGACATTATCAAAATTGATGATCAGGATGAGTTGGAATATATT
>JACDHC010000154.1 GCA_013821245.1 Candidatus Nitrosopumilus sp. | reverse complement strand
CTGCCCATGACCCAAAATTAAAATTAGAAATATTAAAATAATATTTAAAACTCTATTAAGATTAGAAATCATTTGTTATCTCTATCATCTCTGCCGAATACAATCCAAAGAAGAATAATGGAATACATTCAGACTTTAAAATTAGCCAAAAAAACAAGCAAAGATGACTATTTCACACATCTTAGGTTGGTATTGTTAGCAATTGGAGCTATTGGTGGAATTGGTTTTGTTTTCAAATTAGTGGGATCTTTCTTGGAATAAGTGGATTTTATCTTTAAATAAAAAAATGAGTAACTTTGTAAATCAAATTATTTTTGAAGCATAAACGATTTAAAGGTTATTGGTTCATTTACAATATAAATAACATTGGAAAGTCATAAAAATGCAAAACAACCCCGTTGAGATAGACAATGAAAATAAAATCAAACTTAAACCCGAACTGATGGTAGAGGAAAAACTTTATCCTTTTATTCACGAAAACTCTGTATTTTTGTTTTTCAAAGACGAAAACGAACTGATTCATTGTTACGAGGTGTCGGATAAAGACACCAAGGACAAAATAATTAACAACCCTGATAAAATAATAGAAATTCTTGAAGGGGCTAACAAATAAGCAAAATACAAACACATATTCTTTACATATTAAAAAAATTTACAATAAAAAAACAAAACTGAAATATTATTATATGCTTATTTATGCATAATTATTAATGTCGAACGGTAAATACGAAACAGGTAATAGAAAAGGAAATGAGATTTTTATTGGTAAAAAACCACTAATGACATACGTAACTGCTACACTTGTCCAGTTAGCTAACGAACCAACAGTAGTGATCAAAGCACGAGGGAAAAGCATTACAAGAGCTGTTGATGTTGCTCAGATAATAGTTAAAAGAATGGACTCACTAGGATACCGAGTGGCAAGTGTAAAATTAGGATCGGATTTATTATCGAGTACAGAGGGAGAAAAACCTAGAAGTGTATCTACAATTGATGTATCGATTTCAAGATCAAAGTGATAAAAGATGATTTTAAAGGGCCTCAACCCAAAAAAATAAAACGTCAAAAATATTATTTTAATATTTAATAAAGGCTTTTTTAAATAGTATTTATGCAAACTAGACTAGGTTTTTTATTTTACAGTTATAGGTTTAGAATACCTTTTTTAATAGCCGTTCCAATTGTCCTAATTCAACTTAACCAAATATCTATTACCGATAATAATCAAGAGGCTTTAGGGCTGTTTCATGACAAACAAAAACAAACCATGCTGTCATATGAAAACAGTGAATTTAAATTTAGAATCGATTATCCCGGTAACTGGGAAAGGTCGGTCAAGATAAATAATGAAATTTTGTTTGTCTCCCCAAAGGAAAAAGACGCGGTAAGCAATCCAGCAGGCTTGATAATAAAAGTTGTGCCACTTCAATCACAAAACGTTTCAGTAGGGGCCCTATCTAATGCATTAACAAATGAATTAAAAAAAGAGTATAAGGATTTCAAACTTGAGTCAACAGGTAATTTAGCGGTAGATGGAAAAAATGCAAAACAAATTATTTTTACTGCCACGGATAGCAAGTTTCAAAATAGAAAAGCATTACAAATAATCACAATGGATAAAACCAATGTATTTATTTTTACATACAAGGCATCCATAGACAAATACTCAAATTATGAGAACACAGTTAAAGAAATGATATCATCTTTCAAGTTTTTATCAAAGTAATTATTAAAATTGCTTGACAGGACGATTTAGTCATCCTGCCAAGCATGTTCCCCTTCGGTTTGGTCGATGTAACTATAATTGTGGCATAACCCTATTTAAATGCTGTACCATCCTATAGGCCGTAAAGAATTAACAATATATTGTGCATCAATTGTATAATATCAACCATACAATGCTAAAATGGCTAAATTGCCTCTTTAACATTCAGGCATTACCTTAATTTGATTGATATTTAAAATACATAGTAGCATATCAACATCAATAGTGAGCCAAACTTTCAGGGCACACAGCATTTAAAAACAAGATTTGGCACAAACCCGTTTTTGGAACCTACGCATTTCCGTTAGGTTTTAAAACAATCAAACACCCATAACATGGCAAAGACAATACCAATGCCATGATAAACTACAAAATGGCAATTTTTAAAAAACAAATGCATGGATTCAATATTGTGTGCTATTATAACGATTTATAAAATATGTAAATATAACTATAATTACAAAGGAAATGTTATTTCCTTTGTATGTCAAAAAGAAAAATACTCACAAAATTAAAAAGGCCTGAAGCAATATTGACATTCTTAATTATAATTGTAGGTGGCGTAATAGTTTATAATTTAATCATTTCCATCCCTACCAGAAACTATTCATTAGAAATCGATGCACTTAAAGATCCAGAATCACTGCTTGTAAATTCCAGAGTAGTTTTAAAAAATTCAGGTACACAGCCTTTGAACGATATAATTGTTGTTTACGATAACAATGTTAAATACAATGAAAAGATTAACAAAATCAAACCGGGAGAAACTATAATCCTTTCTCCACCCTCAGGCGCTTCATTGAATAATGTTAACATCAAAACCAAGGAAGGGATAGACATCAATAAAGAATTCAGAAGCCCCATAAAACTTCCGGGAATGATAGGCTCCTAATATGTTTTAAGTTGAATTAATCAAATAAAGGAAAAAATATTCTTTACCTTAGGTTCACACTATTTGCGGAGTGAATTTTTATGATCTTTTGTTGGTGGATATCCCTAACTAAAAGCGATCCATCGATATCCACATCAACTATTTCACCTTCAAATGCCTTTTCATCCACATTAAATGAATAAACTATATGGCTCCTTGACTCCATAATCCGTTTTATGTAATTATTTAAAATATTTTCATTGACAAAAGTGTCACTTTCAATCTTTGACAAATGATGGCTTAGATTGTTTAGCAATCTCGATAAAAAATGGGCATTTGAAATATCCGGTTTGTTTGCTTCGTCTTTGAGGGTTGTCATCGGGTAATGATTGTGATGTTTATTTTTTAGTTTGCTTTTTGTCAATCTCAAATCATTGTTAGTATTTATCCCCAACCCGATAATTATTTTGTTTTTACCATTGTCAATGCATGTTTCAACATCTAACAATACTCCCGCGACCTTTTTACCGTTAACAAAAACATCATTTGGCCATTTAACCTTTGGTTTTAGATTAGTTTCCTTTTCTATTGTTTCGCAAATACAGATGGCCGCAATCATTACAAACAAAAATAAGTTTTCAAGTTTCAAGGTTGATTCTAAAAAAATGGATACCCATATGCCGCCCTTTGGTGAGGACCATAAATAACCTTTTCTCCCTTTGCCGCGACTCTGCGTATTGCAAATAACTACGGAAGGATTAATCTTTTTCTTTCTTTTAATGATTTCAAATGCAAAGTCCTGCGTTGAGGGTATCTTATCGAAATAGTAAAAATCGTTAAAAATAAAATCGGGTGCAGTTAGATTGACAACCTCTGAAACAAAATCTATCTGGCATTTCTTTGACAAATAAAATTTCCACAAGGCTCAAAGATATAGTTTAACAATATTATTTAATATTGTTTGCTGTATTTGTTATGCTCAATATTGTTATTCCCAATACAATCGAAAAACCATAAAATCTAGAAAAGAGCACCGTTTTTTCCATAATTTTTTCATAATAGGGGTTAATTGATGGTTTGTAACACAAATAATGATAATAATTGTGTAGTATGAGTATAGCCCAAGGCAGTAAAAAAACACTTGGAAAAACCAAATAAATATTGTTTATGATTAAATAGTAAAAGATCACAGTCAGCAAATAGACAGAAATAAAAATGCCCAAAACAAACGCAAATATTTTTGTTGGGGGTTGATTGTCTAAAAGAATCGCCAAGGTTTTTCTGCCTTTTTCTTTATCCGCTTTGACATCAGGAACTGAATTAATGTAGAGAACCAATGATGACAAAAGCCCAACTATAACCCCCACAAAAACCGCTTCCAATTCTATAGTGCCTGTTTGTACATAAAAGGCACCGATAACTATCAGCATGCCTTTGGCACCTACAAAAAGCTCGCCCAACCCCAAATTAACCAATTTGCTTGAGTACAAAATTATGGATAACGTTGCAAATCCAAGGGTCAAAGCGACAATATAACCCCTAATGTAAATAAAAGAGGCGCCGATTAACAGTCCCAATATTAAAAACAGTATTGCAGCACGGTAAACCTCATGCGGCTTTAGCAGGCCATTTGGAAGCACTCCCGTGCCTCCACTAAATTTGGTTTTTTGGGTAAGCAAATCAATTCCACGTTTAAAGTCCCAGTAATCATTAAATAAATCAACACTAGAATGGAGACAGAATATTCCAATATAGGTTAAAGTTGCATAAAGTAAATTGAAACCACCAGGTTGGTCCAAATAACTTAAAGCTAGCCCATTAGTAACAGCAATAGCTGAAGCCGCAAGGAACCTAAATCTGATGGCTCTAAGCCAAATATTTATTTTATGCGACATATTTTTTATTGATGCGTGTCATAAGGCTAAATTGTCCAATGGTTGTCAAATTTGATATTTATAATGTTCGCATTGATATGATTTATTTTTTATCCCAAACCAATGCAGTAACTATTTTTGGGAAGAATAAACAATGTGTGGGTTTTAATGCGTTATCTGGCAGATTTTTTGGATGTCCGTTTTTCAGTGCATGTTTGAGGATCCATCTCGCGGTAAAACATGACAAAAAGGGCACACAGATGTGTTATGTTAACAATACTGCTTTGTTGCGTAATTCATTATCCTTCAATCATATGTATTCCGTTACGCTATAGCCTCCTAAACAGGTTATACAGCGATATCTTTATCATCATCTCTTTTACCATGTTTTGAAACCTGGTGGCT
>JACDHC010000153.1 GCA_013821245.1 Candidatus Nitrosopumilus sp. | reverse complement strand
TGATGATGACGACAAGTCCGACAGTTCCAAAGGCAAGGGATCGGACAACCATGATGATGACGACAAGTCCGACAGTTCCAAAGGCAAAGGTGGGAGGAACTCCGCAGACCAGGGCATCGACCAAGACCAATCGTCAAAGCAAAGCGCCAAATGCATAGATGGTGGAAGCATCGATGTCTCTTGCAACAACGTCATTGTCCAGGCCGATGCAAACACCGGGAACGTCGCAGCAGCCCAAGATGGTGGTGGAGACGGCAACGGTAAGAGTGACAGTGAGGGTGGAAGGAACTCCGCAGACCAGGGCATCGACCAAGACCAATCGTCAAAGCAAAGCTCCCAATGTGTAGCTGGTGGGGACATTGGCACTTCCTGCAACAACATCGGTGTCCAGGCCCAGGCAAACACCGGAAACCTTGCGTTAGGGCAACAAGGAGGAAATGGGGAAGATGGCGGTGGTGAAAACTCCGCAGACCAGGGCATCGACCAAGACCAATCGTCAAAGCAAAGCCACCAATGTGTAGCTGGTGGAAGCATCGATGTCTCTTGCAACAACGTCATTGTCCAGGCCCAGGCAAACACCGGAAACGTCGCAGCAGCCCAAGATGGTGGTGGAGACGGCAATGGTAAGAGTGACAATGAGGGTGAAAACTCCGCAGACCAGGGCATTTACCAAGACCAGTCCTCCGAACAAGAATCTCAGTGTGTCTCTGGGGAGGATGCAATTGTGTCATGCAATAATGTTGCTTTCCAAAATAAGGTAAATAGCGGAAACACTGCATTGGGGCTACTATGACAAACACAATTCTTTTTACTTCCTTGAATGAATAAAAAAGCAGCAAAATACCTTTGAAAATACCGGGGGCGATGGTCCCGAATTTTATTTCACCTTTAGGGGATTGATCTTTAACAAAAGAAAATTACCCAAACTTATTTCATTGTGCTTTGATGCTGCTCTTAAAGGGTGAACACTCTTTTTGCTGACGGGAATATTTGACAAAAATGCCTGATTTAACATGTGAATCCGTTTATCTAAAATTAAGAGTCCATTGACCCCAAGTTTGAATATAAGGTGAAGCTTCATGTATGAGACGATAGGTAATATGGACAAGAATGGGGGGGGGTGTGTGATGTGTTGCCAATTTTTAATATCGTTCACATTAGTCTAAACGGTATTGACTTTAAGCAATTCCTTTATGGTTTTAATATTAAACAGCTTATCGAAAGGGAAAGGGGGATGAGGGGATGAGGGGATGAGGGTGAGAGGTAATGCATAATTGAGTAAATTCTAAAAGATGTTACATTGTGTTTTATGTTATAGTGTGGAGGAGTACGACAAATAAAACACACTGGGGGTTATTTTTTTAAGTAGTTTATGATGTTTTTTGTTTTTATCGAAAGCATGATTACTTTATTTGGGTGGATGGGTATGGGTTTGGGGGTTATGGATTGACAAAAACTTTTGCGACCGTTGTGTTGTTGGTGCTTGAAATGTCGACTTTTACCTTGCCAAGGTTTTCAAATATCAGTATCAAAAACTCTTTGATAAACAGTGACCAATTTTCCCCTAGTTTGTGCTGGATTACATAGGTGTGTTTTCCATCGTCCTCAATTCTGTGATCCGAGTTAATCCCAACTACTTTTAGATATTGTTCCAAAACTTCTAAAACTGATATTAGGTTGTAGTTTTTTTTTATGAGCAATACGGAGTCTTTTAAAAAGGTGAACGCTATGTGGGAAAGGTCTTTCATTAGTGTATTCCTAAAAATTGTAACATCCTCAATCCCGTTTTCCTTTCCTATTTTTATTGTCTCATCTATGATGCTTGACAGCATTATTTTGGGAATCGATATCATGCCCATTTTGTTTTCGTATCTTTCCCAACTTGAGTATCTGCGCAGTATTTGGTTAATCAAAACGTTTAGTGATGTTTCTCTGTACTCTGCCTCTGTTTGTAATTCTTCGATTACAGAGCTTTCAAGCCTGAAGGTAATGCTTCTTGTCTTTCCTGTTTTATTTTCATTAACATTTTCTCCTTTCACCTTTTTCTCCTTGTCCTTCTCTTATTTTTCCAATATGTTAATAAGTTTTTTGGGGTGCTTTAGGGTTTCTGTTGACATAAAAAATTAAAACGCAGCAGCTGTTTGGCGTGTTTTTTGCACTGTTTGGTATTGGTGTGTTTAGGGCTCCAATCAATTCTGCCTGCCATAGAGTGCGTGTGTGTGTGTGTGTGTGAGTGTGTATGTGTGTGTTTTTATTGTTCTCTCCTGATGAGGGTTCCTAAATGTGTTTGAAAATGGTGTTTTAACCTTCTATTGCCTGGCCAATAAAATTGTTCTATATTGAATCATCTTTTAGTTCTCTATAAAACTTGTATGATGCCGATCACGTTTCCTAGTTCCAATAATGCCTATCACCTCTGTGTGTGCACATTGTTTGATTTTTTATGCATTTTACTTACCGTCATAATATGCGCTTTTTCTTCTATTCAAAAACAGTGTAATGAGTTTGCTGCCGCTTTGCCGTTGTGTTGTACAACAAATGCTAGTGATGGTGATTTTTGATATGTATGTGCATTGATGATTCTGAGAATTTCTTTAAGTTGTTTTCGTCACTAAAAAACTCTTCAGATCTACCGTGAAATAATAGTTTTTTATAGATACATGCTATCTTGTTTGATAGCAAATTGACTGCATCAAGATCGTGTGAAGACCAAATTATTGTTATTTTCTTTTCTTTATTTAGCTTTGTCAGTAATTTGTAGAAAACCCTCAAAATGTTGGTATCAATGGCTGTTGCGGGCTCATCTAAAATTAAAAGTTCTGGTTCATGAATTAGTGCTTTGGTTATCATGACTCTTTGCTGCTGGCCACCAGACAAGTCTCCTATTCTTTTGTCCATATACTCGGAGATACCCGTTAACTTTACCAATTCGTTTATTTTTTCCCTACTGGTTTTTTTCCCTATTGAGCCTAAATGTATTACTTCTTTTACTGTTGCGGGAAATCTTGTGTCAAGGTTGTTTGACTGGGGGATATACCCTATTTTTTTATATATTTCCTTTGACTCTTTCTTTATTTCTTTGTTAAAAATTTTTATTTCCCCAGAATAATCTTTATTTAAACCCAACATACATTTAAAAAGAGTTGTTTTTCCTGCTCCGTTAGGGCCGATTATGCCCAAAAAGTCACCCTTTTTTATCTCAAATGACACATTATCTAAAATTATATCTGAGTTGTTCATTAGAGTCAGGTTTTTTATAGTGACAATTTTGTTATCGTTGTCATTGGTGCCGGAAGTGGAAGTGGTTGTATCTATTTTGATTCAAGGTATGTTCTCTGTCTCCTTATTTTAAAATTCCCTATTGCCTTCTTTTGAGATTGCCAGGGTATATTTACTCGTTTTACCTTGTTAAAACATAAATATAAAATTAAACAATATAATGTTATGGTTGTTTTTTTTGATTTTCGTTTTGCTATGCTTTCTTTGAGTCTGCTGATGATAGTGTGTACTTTTTTAGGCCCAAATGGGGTAAATGCCCAAAGTACAGCACAAAATTATTCAGGAATATTTGGTAATGGAAACAATTCTTTGTTAAATGATGTGTTTAATAAAGTAAAGGACTCTGTTGTTCAAATTACCACCGAGTACGGGCCTTCGGATTTCCCGGATCGATATTTTGATACAAACAGCAACAGTCCAGTACCTACTAAATTTGGTTCTGGTTTTGTATATGATAAATCTGGTTACATTATAACTAATTATCATGTTGTCAGTGAGTCTAACGACATTACAGTTACATTCAATGACGGAAATACATATTCTGCACAATTGGTGGGAACGGATCCATATGGGGATGTTGCAGTAATCAAATTAATCAATCCATCGGAGGAAAATTTAATACCTGTAGTGTTTTCAAATTCTACAAAATTAAGGATAGGTGATCCTGTGCTTGCTATTGGAAACCCATACGGTTTGGATAATACGTTGACTTTTGGAATTGTGAGTCAAATGGGCAGACTCCTACCTAATTCTGATTCTGGATATTCAATCCCTAATGTGATTCAAACTGACGCAGCGATAAATCCCGGAAATTCTGGCGGTCCTTTAATTGATTTGAATGGCGATGTTGTTGGGATGAATACTGCAATTTTCTCAAATACGGGGGCCTACACAGGGGTTGGTTTTGCCATTCCATCAAACGATGTCATGAGGGTAATCCCGTCACTAATAGAAGGTGGGTCGTATGAACACCCTTGGCTTGGAATTGCTGGATTTAAACTAACACCCGATTTAGCTGAAAGTTTTGGACTTCCGCGAGATTACAAAGGCGTGGTGATTGAAAATGTGGTGGAAAACGGTCCTGCAGACAAAGCGGGCTTGAAAGATATGATTATACAGGGTGATAGGTATGGCCAGCAGCAAATTATTAGCAAAGACATACTCATTAAAGTGGATAACATTTCAATCACAAGAATTGACGATGTTATATCATACCTGGACATAAACAAAAAGGTGGGGGACAAAATAAACTTGACTGTCAATAGAAATGGACAGGTTTTGGATTTGATATCTACCTTAACTTCTAGGCCTGCCCTGTCTTTGCAGGAGATTACGTCTTCTCCTTCGCGCTCTGATCCAAATGTTAATCCTTATAGTCCATTTCCTGACTTTAAACTCCCGCAACTGCCCGACTTTAAACTCCCGCAACTGCCCGATCTTGGTCTCCCGCAACTACCGTAACCTGAAAACCAATAGTTTTTTCTCAAGATTGTTTTATTTGATTATTTTTGTTTTTTCCTCTTTATCATTTTATTTGAATTGACTCAAAATAAACTATAAATATTTTTTAGTTGTGGTTTTGAATAGGTATAGTATGAAAGATTATGGTTTGGATGAAGTGGACAGTCTCACGAACAATTCAAATT
>JACDHC010000024.1 GCA_013821245.1 Candidatus Nitrosopumilus sp. | reverse complement strand
CTTTCCAACAGGTTGTCTTTTTGATTTAAACCCCATGTCGATTGGTCCCTCTGCGGCCGGATGGTCTGTGCCGGTGCCCGTCAGGGAAAGTGTCGTGCTGCCCTGTCCGCCCCTTGTTGATGCCGCCGCTGCCGCTGCTGCCTGTGCACCTACTCCTTGCGCTGCCGCTGCCGCTGTTGAACCTATTCCTGCCGCAACTTCTGGTCCAGCATTTAGGGAAGATTGGGTTGACAGAACAGGGGTTGCAATTTTAGCTGATGCAAGTCTCTTTAATTTTTCCGCTTCAGCATTAGCCAGGATCTTTTGTCTTTTTACTGGACATAATTGTGAATGTATTTCCTTCATACTTTGGAGAGTGATGGGATTTGAATGAGATAAGGAGGAACCACAATTTTCACAAATATATTCGGTAACTGTTGATGGCAATATGACATCATTTGATAGGTAGATATTTATAATTTTATTGTACTTGCCTTGTCTTTGAATCTTTATATTGTGAAGCGATTTTTTAAAAACTACTTAATTGAAAAAATACAGACAAGTAGCCTTGGGTGGAACCTTTGATATTGTTCACCGGGGACACTTAAAACTATTGAAAAAATCCTTTGAAATTGGTCTATTTGTAACAATTGGTGTAACTAGTGATGAATTTGTCAGCGAAAAATTGAATAAACAGATAAAAAATCCTTATCCAATTAGAGTACAAAACTTGGGCGATATTCTTCAAAAGGAAATAAAAGTCAATAATTATGAAATCACAAAATTAAATGATAGTTTTGGGCCATTGATGGTTTCTGATAAAATCGATTGTTTGGTAGTAAGCAGTGAAACTGAAGAAAAGGGTAAAACAATCAATCACCTTAGGAGCAAATTAGGTTTACCTGCTATTGATGTAGTTTTAGTTAAATTGGTATTAGCTGAAGATGGTATTCCAATTTCTTCCACCAGGATAAGATCTCATGAAATAGATGAGAATGGCTTTAAAATTAATAAATAATACATATGTTATCAATTTTTTTTGATATCTCTCAATAAATTTTTTCCTATTAAAAAAAGTGTAAATGATGGAAAGAAACAATATTGATGACCTGATTGCTACGTATTGTAATAATCTTAATAGCTTAAACGAAGGTTTAGATCCTGAAGTCTTAGCCTATTGGTATAAGAGAATAGAAGATCAGTCAAGGAACCTTTGTGATAAAGAACTCGGAGAGAAAATCAAGTTTTCCCAAAACAGATTATTGTGGATGAAATTTGATATCAAAATTTCAAAAAGAGCTGTACCGTTAGTTTTACAATCAATTAGAGATTTTATTCCCCTAATGCCTTTTTCAACTTCATTGTACTTTGAAAAAGTGTATCAAATAATAATGGATGAATTTAATGTGGAATTAATTTAAACTATGATTTTAATCTAAATTGAAGAATGCCACATTATCTATATGATGGGTTGAAATTATTTTGCTTTTGGTTAGTGATAACTCCGTAAACATCTTCTCAAGGCTTAATGCATTTTTTCTGTCTTTAAATGAAATGCTATGATGAGAACCATCTTTTAAATTAACAATAACCTCATTCCCTATTATTTTGACTATTCCCTTCACAAGCAGTGAATTGTCCTTTTGTAATGTGAATATGCTGGATAATTTGTCAGCCTCATAATTATCTTCACAAATGAACTCTATCATCAATACGTTATTCTCCTTTGACCTTATATTGTGGGTTATATTTACCTAAATTATGGTAATTTTAACTACCTAATTCTTTACCATCAATCATGAATTCCTTTATCATGCCTTTTGCCTTTTCTCTTTTTAATTGAATATTGCTTATGAATGGCTTGACATCTTTAATTAAATCGTCTTTACATTCTCCACACAATAGGTTTCCTCCAACACAATTGCTATATCTTTCATTAGATTTCTCTTCTGAATCAAAAAGATATTTCAAATACCAATAAACAGGGCACCTGTCTGCATCTCCTCCTAGCTTTCTTTGCAATGCTACTGTGGGTTGACCCCCGGTAAAAGTGTTTTTTACTTTTTTTTCAATTTCTTCAGGTTCGTCTACGGTAAACAGGGCCGTTTCTGGTTTTGACGATGACATTTTGCCATTACTTGTTAAACCGGGAATGAATTTGCTATGAATTTGAGCTGGTTTGTAATAACCCATCTTTTCGGCAATATCTCTTGTTATTCTCCAATAAGGATCCTGATCGATTGCTGCTGGAATTAGTACGGGTGTTAATTTTTTTTCTATTAATGAAGGTAGAAAACATGGTGCACTTTGGAGAGGGGGAAAGCCTATCATGCCTAAATTTGTGGAATTAGAAAAACCAAAAACTGCTTTTGATGTTGAAAAAGTAATTTTTTTTGCAATCTCTATCGATAACGGATATAGATAACTGATGTGTTTTGTGTTTATTATTATTTTTGTTTTTTTCGGGTCAAAACCTATTGCTATAACATCTAATATATTTTCTAGAGTAAATTTGTTTGTTGTTTTCATATCAATGTTGTCATTAAAAAGAAATTTTTCATCATCAGTTATTTGAAATATTAGTTTAACATCGAATTTGTCTTGTAAATACTTTGTAAAAAGCCATGGCATCAAATGCCCTAAATGTATAAGGCCCGAAGGGCCTCTACCTGTATAAAGGTAAAACTTGTTTCCTTTTTGATACTCGTTTATAATCCAATCTAAATCCCTATGGGAGAAAAAATATCTGTTTTTTAAAAAGGGATGGACCTCACCTGTTATGCTTTTTACTTTTTCCAACAATTCATTTGTAATAGCAGAAGTTCCAAATTTTTGAATCAATTTGTTATAATCTACGTTGCCTTCTACTTCCCACGGTGTTACAGTAAAGTTGTTAATGTCATTAACTGTATTGTTGTTTTTATCTATTAGATATGTGTTGTAATTTTGATCGCTATTATCAAATGAAATGTTTTCATTTTCATTTGACATATGTATATTTTTGGTATGTCCAAAGTTTAAACGTTTAAAAATAATTGCATAATTTTTCTAATTGGATTGGGTATTAATGCTAATGATGAAGAAAGGGATAGGGAGTTGTCTTCTGCCAATTTGGCTAAAGAATCTATTGCGTCTTTGCATCCTATTGAAAAAAATATTCTTTCAATCTTGTATTATCATAAAGGGAAATGGATTACGGATAATGAGTTAACCAAAGAAAGCAACTTATCTATTGATCAAATAAGAAGAGGAATAGAATGGTTAAAATTTAAAAACTTTATAGCGGTTGAAGATGGCATTGAGTTTGAAATATCTCTGAAAGAGTCACTATTAAAAAATGATAATTTTTTACTTCCGGAAAGAAAGTTAGTAAACTGCGTAAAGGAAGGCAAAAGTGACATAGTAGATATTATTAAAAGTGAAGCGTTTAAAAACAATAGTAAAGAAGTTTATTCAGCCATAAAGTTCTGTAAAAATAACAAATGGATTGATTTCAAAAATAACCGTATTTCCCTATTACCCGGAATAGAACACCTCTCCAATGAAGAAAAATTTATTGATAAATTAATCAGAATAGGTTCATCAATACTATCAAAATTAGATGAGTCGGAAATTTCATCATTTGAAATTCTAAAAAAAAGACCAAACTTTATAGACGTCAAAAAGATAAATAATAAAAAATACATCATTTCTGATTTGGGTGTTTCTTTTTTTAAGGAATTAAGTTCTAGAACTGAATTGCAAAGAAAACTTACGGCCGAACATTTGATTGATGGAAAGTGGAGAGACTTGGAATTTGAGCAAATTGATGTTGAAGCCCCATTGCCGTTATTGGCATATGGAAAAAAAAATCCGTTGATAGACTTTATTGATGAAGTCAAAGAGATATTGATAGGAATGGGGTTTAGCGAAATTGATGGGAATTTTGCCCAATCTTCTTTTTGGAATTTTGATGCTTTATTTATTCCTCAAGATCACTCCGCCAGAGATATGCAAGATACGTTTTACTTGAAAACTATAAAAAATATTGATTCACCATTACCAAAGGATGATGTAATTAAAAATGTTTCATCCATACATGAGCAGAACTGGAATTATACTTGGAACATTGAAGAATCTAAACCATATGTGTTAAGAACACATACTACTCCTGTTACAATCCAATATCTGGCCAAAGAAAAACCTGAACAGGATAAAACCTTTTTAGTTGGAAGGGTCTTTAGAAATGAAAAGGCCTCTTTTAAACACCTAGTAGAATTTAATCAAATAGAGGGAATTTTCACAAGCAAAGATGCAAACTTAAGACAATTAATGGGAATTCAAACCGAGTTTTATGCCAAAATGGGAATTAAAAAAATAAAGTTTTGGCCCACCTTTTTTCCCTACACGGAGCCTTCATTACAATCAATGATCTATAATGATAAATTTGATAAATGGATTGAACTATTTGGAATGGGCATATTGCGACCTGAAGTTACTGTGCCACTTGGAATTAAGAATCCTGTATTGGCATGGGGTGGGGGTTTTGAAAGGTTAGCTATGATTAGGTTTAATTTGGATGATATACGAGAACTATATTATAACAATCTTGCTTGGCTAAAGGGTATACCAAAATGCCTGTTGTAGATGTTAGATTAAACGCATTATCTGAATCGTTTCCCAACATTCATTTAAATGAGATTATCGAAAAAATACCGTATATCGGATTAGATATTGAGGGACTGGACGAAAACAATGGAATAATAAGGGTGGAGTTTAATCCTAACAGACCTGATTACTCAACAGAAAACGGTATAATCCGTGCCTTAAAGGGTCTGTTTGAAAAGGAGGTGGGTTTGCCAATAGTCAATGATATTGAAGAATCAGGCTATGTTGTTTGTATTGATGAAACCGTGGATAATGTCCGACCTATTATATGTGCATTTGCCGCTAGAAGAAAAGATCCACTTAACGAACATGAAATCTCTCAATTAATTTCAATGCAAGAGGATCTTCATAATGGGGTGGGCAGGAAAAGAAAAAAAAGTTCTATCGGCATACATGACTTGGACCATATTGTGTTTCCATTATTGTACACAACATTTCCTAAACACTTTTCATTTGTACCTTTGGATAGAGAAAATGAATTTACTATAGATAATATTCTGAATCATTTGGATGTCGGAAAAAAATACGGGCATATACTTCAAAATTCTGATAAATTCCCCATTTTGATTGATTCACAAAAAAATGTTTTATCATTCCCACCCATCATTAATGGTCATCTAACAAAAATAAAATTGAATACAAATAGCTTATTGATAGAGGTTACATCTATAAACGAAAAGTCAGCTCATGACATTCTTTCTATTCTATCTTTTGAGTTATATGATATGGGATTTAAAATTTATTCACTTGATATAACTTCTCATTTAGGTGAGTCAATAAAAACTCCTGTGTTAAAACAATCAAAAATGATCGTATCTGATGGCTATATAAATAAAATTCTTGGTTTGAATTTGTCAAATGGGGAATTGATTAAATGCCTTGAGAGGAGTCGATGTTCCGCAAGAATTTTGGAGAATGGTGACATGGAGTGTTATTTTCCCAGATATAGGGTGGATATTTTTAATCCTGTTGATATCTCAGAAGAGATTGCAATTGGATATGGCATTTATAGATTCGATGCTTCTTCTTCTTCTTCGAATCCTTCTTTATATTTCTCTGGAAAAAAACATGTTAGTTCTTTAATCTTCAATAGCATTAGAGAAGTTTTGATGGGTTTGGGGTTTATAGAAATAATCAATACTAATATTATTTCAAAAAATGTCATTGACGATTTTTTTATAAGAGTTGACAATACTGATTTAGTTTCAATTGAGGGATCAAAAAGTTCTGAATTTGAGATCTTGAGAAATTCCATTATTCCCTCAATAATGGTTACTTTGTCTAAAAATATTCATGAAAAATACCCTCAAAAACTTTTCGAAATCGGGAAAACCTTTAAGGTTCATCAATCTGAACTGAAAGAGGAGTGGTCATTAGGTGTGGTTATCGCACATAACAATACTAATTATTCTGAAATTAAATCCGTATTGGAGTCTCTTATGAAATATTGTTTTAACAAAAATATCACAACTCCTAGGCACAATTTCGACTATTATCTTAATGGACACTCGGCAAAAATATTGTTCAATGAGAATGATGTAGGCAATATCGGAGAAGTTTATCCTCAGGTAATTGAGAATTTTAAATTGAGAACTCTAGTTTCCGTTTTTCAAATAAATCTTAATAGTCTGATGGATTTGTTAGATTTGAAAAAAATAAGATATCTATGACAAACTGTTCTTTTAAAACACAAATATCTGATATTTTTAATTCCCCTTTTGGACTAAAGTAATATTTATGTAATTTAACTTAATTAGCATAATATTTGTTAATCACGTGTGGTTTGAAATGGTTTATTATTTGACGAATGCCTCTCTTTTAAAATAGATTATGCAAAATATGACTTTTACCAAGAGTTTTATTTTTATTGTTTTTGATGGTGTTATTATATTAAATTGATCTTATTACCATAGGGTTAACCTACTAATTCAATTTTTTGTATTGATAAAAACAGTAATCTCCTGAATACATGATAATTGATTTTTTCCTCTAATTAGCCTTAACAAATAATTTATTGCATTTTTAGTCATAGTGCGCAGGTAACTTGGTTATGTGTAATCTTTTTTAATACGGGATTTTTACTGTGGTTATAAATTACAAAAATACTGAATCAGGTGATTTTGTTACTTTTCTATCATTAGTATTGATGTGTTATTTGTATTTCTTTAATCCATGATTATGGATAAATGATTATGGATAAATGATAAATAAGGGTAAAAACTAATTAATTGTCATCCCCGTCAGAGAGTGCACAAGGAGTTATACACGTAGTGTATGGCTAACTATGACTTGATTGTGGGTCAGAGGCGGGGTACAATTATTTTGAATGTTCAAATAACAAAAAATTATTACTTTAATCCTTCAAGATGCCCTTCTGTATCTAATTTCTCGGCATGGGCGCTTATGTATCTCCAAATTATGTCTGCTTTATCGGATTGAAAATCCCATGGGGCAATCAGCACCAGATCGTTATCTCTTATCCACATCCTTCGCTTAATTTTTCCTCTTATTCTACATGTCCTAACTTTTCCATCATTACTTTTAACTATTATATTGTCTCCACCAACTAATTTTATCACCCTGCCAAATAACTCGCCTTCATGGGGCATAACCAACTCCTTTAAATGGGCTTCATTTAAAACCTTGCGTTTACCTATTTTGGATCAATTTTATAGCCTTTTGATGGAATAAATACTTTATTGTTTAAAAAATGTTAAATATTTGTTGATTTAAATAAATAATTTATATAGCAATATGTCGCTTAACTATTTTCGATAAATTTCAAAATACTTTTTAAAAGTATTTTCACCATTTAATGATATTGATTCAATGATTAAGAAAAACCTTACCAAATAGGAATATGGCTTATGTTAAAAAAAGGATATCATCGTTTGAAATAACCTTAACAATATATAAAAAAGAGAACTTATTATTAATAATGTGGTATTTTTTTTGATGTTTAGTTTGCCATGGGATTCGATTTAAATCAGGATGGCTTGTTATTGGTCCAATTCCACCAAAAACAACAACAACAATAAAGAGATATAGATGCTATCTCTGGATTATTCAAAAAGAATAATTTTTTACTGATTGTGATTAGCATCTGGGTTTGCATTTGATGATGGCCGAACTTGGCAAAAGGATATTTTGGATTGTTCTGATTTCCATCAATCCTTTTACTGAATATATCTATATCAAGGGAAAGAGACCTTTGGGGGCTCTGTTCACTTAAGAAATAGATTTTCTGAATTGCGGCCTGCAACAATAATATTTTGATATGAAAACAAATTAATTTTGTGGATTTAAGATTGATTTGGTTTGAAAATGAATCTATATACCACATTAACCATCAGATAAAGTTAGGAAATGCTCTTTTAGAATCCTTAAGTGAACAGAGCCCCTTTGGGCAATGAAATTCTTTTAACTGATTATTTTGTTTCTATTTTGATTGTTTGATTTGATGTTATGTTGTTATTCTTTAAATAATGCATATGGATATACTCCTCAATATTATTACACCTGAAACATTGCCACAAACTAATTTCATTGCATTCCATGCAGTTACTTTTTGGCTTTAAGGTGAACCCGCAGTTTCTGCATGACTCTTTGTTGAACATATTGTCTCCTATATTACTTGGTTTCGGTAGCTATATAAATTTTACAATAAGTATTATAGTTCTTCTATTGATATAAATAAAACGATATATATATTATAATAAATCTTCATAACAATGTGAAAAATCAGATCTACGTCAAGTTATACTATATTATGTTGAAGTAATGTAGAACGTTTTAATAATTTATTATGTGATGCATTATTGATATTTTGTAATACCGCTCTTGTTTTTGATTTATTTATATAACGAGCCTATATGCTGTCAATTTCTTTTTTAAAACACTTGACCTTGTATTCGCATTATAACCTATTGGGGTTATTCTTTGACTTGTAAAGTCTGTGGCATATAGGCCATATTTTATCTTTATTTATGATGCTCAACATTGTCATGATTTAACTAAAATGAATATTTTTTACGATATTGTTTCGTTTTAACCGTGTATGCAAACGCTACAAAACTCAGTAGTCCGGTTTTAATCTTCATTTTTTTTGAATTTTAAATTCAATATAATAGGGGGACTATCTTTTTCTTCATTGTCTTGTAACACCTATGTAATTTAATACTTTAAATATATTTTGATATGATGTGATTTTTTGTTGTTGGTTATATTATTCAGTAATTAATGCTGAATGATATGCTGTTTTACATTTTGGACACATGGCGTGATCATAAAGACATTCTTTGCAATAGTCACTATGTTCTTCAAACTCTTTTTTTTGACCTGTATATAAGCACTCTTCACATACTATTAGACCCATGTTTATTATGATCTATCATCATTTAATAGGGTATATTATTGTTTTACTGTACTCCAATAATTATTTTTATTGTTTCATCCCTATTTTTATCAATATCGGTGTATGAGGAAGCAGATAAACAAAGGATATCTCCTTTAAATGGAAATGTCATTATTGTAATTTTCTTTTGCTTTGTTATTATATAGTCAACAGGACCAAATTTTCTAGAAATTGATTGGAAAAATGTCATATTCGAAAGCGATTGTAGATACATATCCTGCTCTTCATTTACATCAAGTAGTGGCTCTATTCCCTTTTTAAAACCTCCTTCAATTACCTCACTCTCCTTATTTACTATGCCTACAAATCTTATTTTTTCATCTATGTCAAATATCAAATTACATAAATTTCCTTTAAGTGACTTGTTAGTGTCGTTTTTCTCTGACATTGTTTTTATTGAATGGTGTTTTTTATATCATTTATAATTTAATGCTAACCCTTTTTTTTATTTTCAAAGAAAGACATTTTTATTGTTTTATAATAAATTACTTCGCCTCTTCTCTCTATCACTGCTATCACGGTATCTTTGCCCATTTTCTCTATTTGTTCTATTGTATCTACAAAGTCCCTGGATTTTATATTTAGTCCCTCATTTATTCCAATAGAAACATACTTTGAGGGTTTCTTGCCATGTTCACCTCTTTCATATATTCGAAAATCCGTTCCGAATCCAAACCCTTCTTTTACCACATAGCCTTTACTTCTTAGATCCCTAAATATCAAATACCTTGTCAATATCTTTTTATCTTTTTTTAAAAGGATTTTAAGAAATGACGAAAAGTTATAATCTTTTTTCCCTAAAAGTTTTAGCTTATTATTGCTTAGCAAATAGAGTGTTTCGAGACTGTTTAATACAAATTCATTGTTAAAAACTTCTCCAAAACCTTTGTTTCTTAATTGATCCTGGAATCTGATTTCATTTACAACAATTTTTAGCTCTTCCTCCTGAAAAGTTGCTTCTACAACAAATAAAGATTCGTTGTTATTGCTATTATTGCTATTATTGCTATTATTGCTATCAATTGGATTGTTGTTTTTGCGTTCTAAAGACACATTATTATCAATAATTTCTTCCTTTTTCCCTTCTTTTTCACTTTCGCTACCTATAATATCAAATGGCATAACACATAAATCAGAGCATCGTACCTCATTTATTTATTAAATAAGGGAATTTAGATGAAAGGTGTAAATTATAGAGAAATTCGTGGTATGCCTTTTGTAAGACGTGAATATATTAGAGGAAACCCTCAGATTAAAATAGCTAGGTTTGCGTCAGGTCAACCAAAAAATGATTATGATTATCGTTTGGAGTTAGTTGTAACTGAACGAATTCAAATTCGTCATAACTCTCTTGAGGCGGCAAGATTGGCAGCAAATAAAACCATGGCTCAGGCTGGTGATATGAGTTTTTTTGCCCGACTAAGAGTTTACCCTCACGTAATATTGCGAGAAAATAAGATGATAGCTACGGCTGGTGCTGACCGTTTACAGGAAGGGATGAGACGTGCATTTGGAAAGGCTACTGGTTTGGCTGCTCGAGTAGAAAGAGGTCATACCATATATGAGGCATATGTTACTAGGGCTAATCTTGAGTTAGCAAAAAGGGCATTTAGGGTTGCCTCTAGCAAACTAGGTTGCCCGACTATAACTAAAGTTATTCCTTTACCTAAGGACCAATAACATACCTAAAACTACTATCTTTTTAAAAATGATAATATAAAATATTTTATTACCATTAATTTTCCCTAATCATATGGCCCCTATAAAATCATTAACAGACTTTGAAGATTCTTTTTATCATAACAAAAAAGTTTTCATTCGTGTAGATTTTAACGTGAAGGTGAAAGATGGATTTGTGAGTGAAGATTATAGAATTAGATCTGCCATGTCCACAATAGAGTACCTTGTTAAAAGAGGTGCAAAAATAATTCTCGCGTCTCATTTTGATAGGCCCGGAGGTAAAAACATGGCCTATTCTCTATTGCCTGTGTCAATAAAACTATCCGAAATTTTATCACCATTTAATATACCTGTTTATTTTTCTCCTGATTGCATGGGTATGGACACTTTGGGCAAAATTAACAATTTAAACAACGGTGAGGTCATATTACTTGAAAACCTTAGATTTTACCCGGAAGAAGAAAATAACGACGAGGAATTTTCAAAAAAACTTGCCTCTTATGCAGATATCTATGTAAACGATGCCTTCAGTACATCCCATAGAAAGCACTCTTCTACCTACGGAACAGTAAAATTTTTTGATACCAAAATTGTCGGATTTAATGTTGCTAAAGAGATAGAGTATTTGTCTTCCTTGAGAGACAACCCCTCAAAACCCTTTACATTTGTTGTCGGTGGGGTCAAAATTAGAGATAAAATCGGTGCCCTAAACAACCTTTTACCAAAGGCAACAAAGGTATTAATAGGTGGAGCCGCATCATATACTTTTTTGAAAGCAAATGGGATATCTGTAGGCGATTCTTTAGTGGATGACATTTATTTGTCTTGGGCCTCTAAAGCGTTGGACAAATATCGAGAGAAAATAATTTTGCCTATTGATCATAAAGTGGCCTTTTCCGAAAATTCTACCGAATATCAGATCGTAAGAAACACCATCCCTAAAAACATGAAAGGGTTTGATATAGGGGATGCAACTGTTCAAAAATTCATTTATGAGATTCACAATAATAATAATGCGGATTTAGGGACTATCTTTTGGAATGGGCCGATGGGATTTTTCGAAAAAGAATTATTTTCCCATAGCACTAAAAGTATTGCCATTAGCATGGCTTTGGCATTTTGGCGTGGTGTAAAGACACTGGTTGGAGGGGGCGATACGTTGGAAGCTATGAAAGTCGCTGGAGTCTCTGAAAAAGAGGTTTCTCATGTGTCTACAGGCGGAGGAGCAAGCCTTAGGTTTCTAGCAGGAGATGAAATGCCTGGTATTGATATATTAAAAAACAATTAAGATAATTTATTTTTTATCTCAAATTTTTTGAGTTGTGGTTGGTTTCGACTATATCTTCTTTACAATTCAAAAATGCATTGTTATATCATAAATTTGAGAATTATATGATGTGTAATTTTATTTTTGTACTTTACTGCTTGGTAATTGCGAGATGGATAAGTTATATTATTGTTATGCTAAATCTTTTTATAAATTTTGGCATTACAATCTAAAAATTTTTATGATGTAATAGTAGGGGGTGGAAGTGTTTCCGGTTTATTGGCTGCTCGAGAAATATCCTCTAACGGTTATAGCGTATTAATATTGGAAGAAGATCATGAAATTGGGACTCCAGAGCATTGTGGTGGTGTTGTAAGTCAAAAAGGATTGGAAAAATTAGGCGTTATCCCGAGAATAAAAACCATTGAGAATTACATAAAGGGCGCAATAATTAAAACCAAAAACAGTTCATTCCAGATAAATTCAGAAAATCAACACATCATAGTCATTGACAGACGATCTTTTGATAAGGAATTGGCTTTTCAGGCTCAATCCAACGGAGCGGAAATAAATACAAAAAGCTCTATCACATCTGTTAACTATTCTGACAATGTATATAGTATCAAAATAAGTTCTGGAAAAATTTTTAAAAGTAAATTTTTCGTAGAAGCAAGAGGTGTTGGACAGCTCATAAAAAATGGATATAGAAACGCCATTCCCTCTGGTCAATATGAAATCTATGCGCCATGGATACAAAAAGATATCATAGAAGTTGAATTTGATTCAGAGTTGTATCCAGGTTATTTTGCATGGGTTGTTCCCACGGGGGACGGCCAGGGAAAAGTAGGTGTAGCTGGAAGACACATCAATACAAGTTTAACCATTGAAAGATTTTTGGAAAAAAAAGGCAAACCCTACTCTATAATACGTAAAATTTATGCACCTCTTTGGACTAACGGCTATATAAAGCCTTTTCACATTGAAAGAAATGTTGCAATTGGTGATGCTGCAGGACAAACTAAACCCACAACAGCGGGTGGTATTTATTCTGGTGGAATGGGTGGAATATATGCTGGAAGATCAATATCCAAATCATTAGAAAATGACAATGATTGTTCTTTTTTAAAAGAATACCAAAGCAATTGGATAAATTCCTTTGGAAATGAATTTGATAGGCAAATCTTATTTAGAAAAATATTGGAAAGGTTGGATAACAAATCATTGGATAAAATATTTTCTAGTATTTCTTCATCTGCACTTGACAATATATCGTCAACCGGGGATTTTGATTTTCATGCCGCGGCATTGAAAAGTTTCTTAAACACAAAAATCACTGTTAATTTTCTTTATACTTTCATGGGAAATGAATACAGAAAAATTATTAAAGATTTAAGCAAGATATAAATGCGGTTTGCATAGCTTTAACATAAATGTCTAAACAGTTACAATTGCCTGTATGTACATCTTGTAATAGGCCAATAATGCCAAATGATGCCTGTGTAAGATTTTATTGTCCTAATTGCGGATATGTTCTTATATGGAGATGTGAAAGCTGCAGAGAGTTTGCAAGAACCTATAAATGCGTTGGATGTGGATTTGAGGGGCCTTAAATAAAATGGCCCGATTAGTAGCTAGAATTAAAATTCTACCCGCAGAGGCAGAAACTGATTTTGACACCTTGATAAATAATCTAAAAAACAGCATTCCTAAAGGAATGGAGCTAAAAGCACACGCTAAAGAGCCACTTGCGTTTGGATTGAATGCTTTGGTTGGTGACTTTTTACTCGATGATTCTGAAGGTGAAATGGATAAGTTGGAGGATTGTATAAAAAAAGTAGATGGTGCTGGTGAGATTCAGGTTATTACAATCAGCAGACAGTCAGTTAACATGAAATAACATAATTATTCATGTCATTTACTTGCGATTTATTTGAAAAAAAGCAATAACACTAAAACCAACACTAATTTGGTATCAACCCTAAAAATTAGGGTAGCGGGATGCAAAATCAAAGATGTTGGGAAAAAAAAAGCACTACTTGATACCACCGTTATGAGCAAAATTGGAGTCGCAAATGGTGATACTGTTGAAATTGTAGGAAAAAAGGTTACTGCGGTATTAGTATATGCTATGGAGGATAAATCCAGAAAAAGTAATTATATTCATATTGACGGACAAACCCGGAAAAATGCCGGAGTCAGTTTAAACGATTTTGTACTTCTCAAGAAAACAAACCCAAAGTTTGCTGAAAAAATTGTCTTATTGTGCAACACAACCCAAAAACTTTCTGATGAATTTGTTTCCTATCTTAATGCTCGATTCGAAGGTTATCCTGTTACAAAGGGGGATCAATTTACCCTGAATTTTTTAGGGACGGAACTTGAATTCATGATCTATATGTCTTTCCCTAAAGAAATTGTGAACATAAACAAGAATACTAAAATAATCATTAAACCTGCATTAAGGAAATTTCGAAAAGAGCATCATCGCGTTACTTATGAGCAAATAGGCGGTTTAAAGAATCAGATAACCCGTCTAAGGGAAATTGTGGAATTACCATTGAGGCACCCCGAGGTATTTTCAAAAATCGGAATAGACCCTCATAAAGGAATTCTTTTGTTTGGTCCCCCTGGATGTGGAAAAACATTGATAGCCAAAGCATTGGCAGCGGAATCTAATGCTAGTTTTTATATTATAAATGGACCGGAGATTGTCAATAAATATTATGGTGAAACAGAAAGTAAATTACGAGAAATTTTTCAAAAAGCCAAGGAATCCTCACCTAGCATCATATTTATTGATGAAATTGATGCAATTGCCCCAAAAAGAGAAGACACCTTTGGTGATGTTGAAAAAAGAGTCGTCGCACAACTACTCGCACTAATGGATGGTATGTCAGATAGGGGAAATGTTGTGGTTTTAGGAGCCACCAATAGGCCCGATAGTTTGGATCCTGCATTGAGAAGGCCTGGACGATTTGATAGGGAAATAGAAATAGGAATCCATAACATGGAGGGTAGATTTGACATCTTGAAGATTCATACACTTGGCATGCCTTTAGATGATGATGTTAACCTGAAGGATATATCCAAACTATTGAATGGATATACAGGTGCTGATATTAAAGCTCTCTCAAGAGAAGCTGCCATGAAATCCATAAGACGTTACTTGAGCGAAATTGATTTGGCAAACAACAGGGAAGTGCCATCAGAGGTATTAAATAGCATTAGGATAAAAAACAATGATTTTATTAATTCCATGAAAGATATTATACCCACTGCTTTAAGGGAATTTTATGTGGAACCATCTAATATTAAATGGGATGATATAGGGGGATTGGCCAAAGAAAAGAATTTGCTCATCAATAATTTTTTGTCACCACTTGTTACGCCCGAAAAATTCCTAAAGATGGGGATTAAGCCAGCTAAGGGTGCTTTGTTATTTGGTCCACCTGGATGTGGAAAAACATTGATAGCCAAAGCATTGGCAAATGAAGGCTCTATTAATATCATATTCGTTAGGGGCCCTGAAATCTTATCCAAATGGGTAGGGGAATCTGAAAAAGCCATACGTGAAATTTATAGAAAAGCTCGCTCGTCCTCCCCATGTGTTGTTGTATTTGATGAATTGGATTCAATTGGCAGATCAAGAACCTTTGATGATGCTACAGGGAATGAAAGGGTATTATCTCAAATTTTATCTGAAATGGATGATGCAGGCAATTTTGGTGTGATTGTTATTGGGATCACCAGCAGGCCCGATCTATTGGATACATCTTTGTTGAGACCCGGTAGGTTTGACCTTTTAATTCCTGTTGGGTCGCCAGATGAGAAATCCAGACTTGAGATATTGTCAAAAGCAACATCAACCATGCCATTGTCATCTGATATCGATTTTGACAAAATATCGTCAGTGACTAAAGGCTATAGTGGTGCCGATTTGATATCGTTGTGCAGAAATGCTGCAATAAATGCAATACATAAAGAATCTAATATTGTCTGTGATTCTGATTTTGTTTATGCTTTAACCGTTGTAAATCCTTCAATAACCCCAGAGGTACACAATTGGTATCTGTCAATAGAAAAAAAATTAACATCTGTTATTCCAAAATTTAACGATAAGGTTTTTTATGGTTAGTTTCAAAATCGTTTGATCTGAAAATTTAAAAAACTATATAATACTTTTTGTGATTGAATAAATTATGAATTATCCTTTGAGAACTGTTGTTTTTGAAAAAGTAAAGCAATATGGAAATATTACGGATCAGGATTTGATTAACTCTTTGTCTAAGGATAATATATTTACTCTTGAGGATGACCTGAATAAAATATTACTGGACTTGGAAATATATGGGTTGATTCAGGTTACATGGATAACCAAGGATAAAAAAAGGATCGAAATTGTAAATCAAGAAAAACAATGATTATCCTTATCTGTTGCATTTTTCCTTTGTTGTATTTGTAGTGCTACTAAAATGCGTGTTTTATCATAATTTAACATACCATAACGCGTCAAGTGCTATTGCTATGAAAATAACTACCAAGTATGGTGCTGTAACTTTATAAGCTTTCCATGCAAATTCGGGTGTGGGGTTTTGCATCAGCTTATAATGATATACCGCCATCAATGAACCAGAAATTACTGCAACTGCCAGATACAGCATTCCTAGGCCAAAAAAATATAGGGATATGGAATACGGAATGAGAATGAGGGAGTTGAGAAAAATGTATTTTGATGTGGTTTGGTTTCCATATAGTACCGGTAACATTGGAACATTTGCTTTTGTATATTCATCCTTCATTTTAATAGCCAAACACCAAAAATGAGGTGGTGTCCACATAAAGACAAGCCATCCTACCAAAAATCCCAACAAGTCTATACTGCTTGTGGTTGTAGCCCAACCCGCCATAGCTGCTGCACTACCTGCAAAGCCCCCAATTACAATATTCCAAACACTTCTTCTCTTTAACAACAAGGTGTATATTACAACATAAAAAAAAATTCCTAATCCTATCATAAAAGTTGCCATGGGATTTAACAAAATCCAAGATAATATGACTGAAATTACACACAATGATAATCCAAAAATAAGGACTTGGTTTGCTTTTAACCTTCCCGAAGGGATTGGTCTTTTTGACGTTCGTGTCATAAGGTTATCTATATTCTTGTCGTAAAACTGATTGATTGCACTAGCACCCATTGAAGATAGGGTTCCACACACTATCAAAAACAATAATTTCCACCCGGAAACGTCCCAAGCAATACCGCTAGTATTATCAAATCTAGTGGCGGCAAGCATCGATGTTACAGCGGTAATTACAAGCACTATAACAATTCGTGGTTTTGAAACCTCGATATAATCTTTAATATTTGATAATTCGAGATGACCGGTAACAGGCAAGGGTATCATTTCTATTGAATTATATCTTGAATTTAACTTATTCGATGATGAGATTGATCAAATAAATTGCTATATTACCTCATGTCTCTTTTTTTATCTATTTCTTGGATTTTCTCTTGGAGATCTTCTAATTGACCTGTCGACCATTTCACAAACCCTTCTATTAGTTCTTGCGGCAATCTGTTTATTTGGGACATTATGACAAACCCTTCGAATATTTTTTCATATGCTTTGCAGCAAACCGTCATATTGGTTATTGCATCATTGATAAAGTCGTTACTGTTATTTTTTATATAGTTCTCCTTAAAACTCTCTAATAGGTCATTTGTTCTTTTAGTTACCTCATCTTTTCCAATTTTCTCTTCGTACCTGTTATTATTGTCTTTAAACACGTTAATTGATCATAATTGTTTGGTTTTGTTTATATTATAACCTGTTAGACCTATGGGTATGGACAGTACATTATATTTATCTAGGTGATCAATGAAATGAAAAAATCATTACGGGGTCTAAAATTTTGGTATGGAAATAAATGCAAAGGGATCAGATAACCTTTAAAAAAGGCATCTGGCAGTAAATTGGTAAAAGAAGACCGGAAAGATAAAATTAGGTCAGATACCCTAGTGCTTTCATCATCATTTATCAGATATTGCGTATCATCATTCCCAATAATGCTATACTTTTCCACTAATTTTTATTTTGTTAACTTTTTTTAGTTTTATTATTATAAATTATTCACTATCTTTTATTTAACTTTTATTTGATTTGATATGTATATGTCCAACAAAGATGATCTTTTTAATGCTATTAATTCTTTTGGTTCTGTTGGAATAAAAAAAACCGATTTAAAAAAAAAATATAACCTTGAAAATTTTGATAATATGTTAAATGAATTAATTCATGAGGAGAGGGTGTGCTTATCCAAAAAGGGCTCTTATGTCTACTGTTGGAATAAAGAGTTTTTTTTGGATTATCTGATAAGTTCAGATCTCAAATTCAAATACCTTTACAATTCTATTTCTAATATTCAGGATAAAATAAATAACTATTCTGATAGTATTTTTAAATACATTGAAAATATTGATTGTGAATTGGTGCAAATCAAAAACTCATTCAATAGGATTGAAAATAAGGTAAACGATTTAAACG
>JACDHC010000023.1 GCA_013821245.1 Candidatus Nitrosopumilus sp. | reverse complement strand
TTGATATAGCTAAATAAAAATAATTTTTTTAAGAGAATGACATACAAAAATATATTAATTAAAAATGGTGCAACTTAACATATCCAACTATCTTTAATATAAGAAAACCCAGGTAGTAAATTCACTTCTATTTTTTCACCTGTATTGATATTTGTTACTTTCTCTGGTATTATTATATATCCATTACTTTTGATTAATAAAGACATGCTTTGTGTTTCGCCAATTATAGGCTTTGCTAAAAATTTATCTTCATCTCGAGATACATTAACATATAGTACTTTTGTAAAATTAAAGAATTTTTTGCGGGCCTGCCAATTTTCGGTAATTGTTGCAACAATTTTTACATCATTTTTTTGGGTTAGGCCAGAAAATATTCTAACTAAAGGTCTAACAAATACAATAAATGCGTTTAATGCACCTTGGATAGGTCCGGGTAGTATTATTATGGGTTTACCAGCAATTACACCTAAACCAGATACTCTTCCGCGATCTAGCTTAACACCATGAACCAATACACCCGGAGTCCCAAATGAGTTAATTGTTGTTTCCACTATATCTTGTTCTCCAACAGAAGATCCGCCAAGGGTAATTACGATATCGGATTTTATTAAAGCCATTTTTATATTCTTTTCTAAAATATCCGTTTTGTCAGGCGTAACTGCAAAACTCAATGGTATTCCGCCTATTTCCTCTATTATGCATGATAGTATAGGGCCATTTGTATTGATAATCTTTTGGGTTTTGTTTTTTTTATTTTCTTCAACATCATCTGTAAGTTCAGTTCCTGTGGGTATTATCGCAATTATTGGTTTCCTAAATATTGGAACCATACTAATATTAAGAAATGCTAACAAAGCCATTTCCTGAGCTCTCAGTATTTGCCCTTTAAGTAGAATTTTTTCTCTTTCCTTGAAGTCAGTTCCAGCAGGGTATACAAAACTTCCTTTTTCGGTTGGTGAGAAAATCTCTATTGAATCATAATTTACGATCCTTACATTTTCAATTGGTACAACAGCATCAGTTGGGTAAGGTAAATATCCACCAGTTTGAATTCTGTAAGATTCACCTGGTCTTAAAACATCAGTTGGGGGGATTCCCAAAATGGATTTACTATTTGAAATCTTTAATGTGATTGGGTTGAATTCTGATGCATGGATGGTATCCTCGGACTTTAAAGCAAATCCATCCATATGTGAACTGGAATATGGAGGTATATTGTTATTAGATGTAATATCTTCTTTTAGAACACAACCTTTAGATTCAAAAACCGGAACTAATGCTGTTTCCAAACATGGCTTTATGTGCTGATAGAGTTTTGTAAAAGCATAATCCACGGAATGGTATGAATCAGTTTTAAAAATCATTTGTTATCAAAAATAATTAAATCCGATATAGATAAAAATTATGTTTATTACCTCATCCAAACAAACTATACAATTAAAAATAATACAGAGGTATAGAAACAAATGATTTTGCCGCATTAAAAAATAATACGCCTCTCAAAAGATATCCTATTGCCGTTGCAAATCTTTTCTTCTCACCCATTTTGTGTTACCATCCAATAACCTTTCGTTTTTCCATATTGGGATTTCTTGTTTAATTTTATTTAGTATAAATTGACTAGCATCAAATGCATCTTTGCTGTGAGATGTAGCGATTGCTATCGTAATACTGTTATCACCTATCTTTAGATCTCCAATTCTATGAACTACCCTAATTTCCTTGATATTCCACTTTTTTTTTACTTCAACTTCAATGCTCTTTATCCCCTCCTCCGCCATCCCTACATATGCCTCATAGGTCATACCTGTAACTTGGCCATTATCGCCATAGTTTCTTACGGTTCCAATAAAAAGTACTGTTGCTCCAAAATCACCCGAATTATCAATTGAATCCAATACTGATTTAACATTAATTTCCTTAGATGTTATTCTTTTGATACTGGGAGCAAGGTCTACAAACTCATACTCATCCCCATCAACATCACTATTGCGATTTTTATTATAATTAGATTTCTTGTTTGTATTTTGCGTGTTATTATTGTTATTACTCACAATTGCTATCCTCCAGAAACGGGTGGTAAAAGCGCCACTTCATCAGCCTCTTTTAAAATGGTATCAACAACTACTACCTTGTAATTTACAGAAATCTGCATGGTATTTAAGATATTTGTGATTCTTGGGTGGATGGATGTGATCTTTAATAACAGTTCCCTAATTGTAGTACCTTCAGGTAATTTAATTGATTCCTTTCTCCTGCCAGTAGCATCTTTTGCGCTAGCAAAGTATAGGGCTGTAATATGTATTTGAGAAGACATTATCAATTCATTTATTTTACAGATGAAGAAGAATTGTCATAAACATTGGTAATAACACACATTTTAGTTACAACGGCCATTATGCCGCCAAAACAATCGCTAGAATATGATGTAAAGTATCCAGATAAAGTAGATTGTGAAACACTGTACATTCCCATACCAAGATGTACATTTGTTCCATTTGAATTGCCAATAAAAGAGATAGGCGCGGGATCATTTGCATGTATGTTAATTTTAAAATCAGAAGAAATCTTGTTTCCTATATCTTTATTGTTAACAATTACTTTTACAACCAACAAACCTTTCACATTAGTATTATTTATTGAAAATGCCGTATCGTTTTGGATAGAATCATTATGGGATTCAAATGACTTTGCCACTTTTGATTCATTTGAATTGGGTTTCGAATACGATATATACTCATTAGTTTTTGCGACAACAAAATCAACATCAGTGCTAATTGCCATATTAAAAAAAAATAACATGAAACTAAATGTTAGAGTAGCAATAATTTGCATAATGGTGTGTTATCTTGCTGTATTAATTAGTTTATACTATTATATCTAACATAGATGTTTATAAAAGAATTAAAAAGTTTGTAAAATTATGAAAGAACCCCCGCGTGATCATACAGAATATTAGCGCGTAAATTAAGATATAAAATATTATCCGTATGTGGTATAGAAAATGTCATCGCTTAGTTTCGATATTGTCACTAAAAATATAAATGATAATCTAAATAAATAAATGATTTATTTAAAATATTCGATATTGTTTTTTATTGAGTAGGTGGAGCTTGACAGAATTCCACTAAAACTCCATTGAGTGATTTAGGGTGAATAAAGGTAATTTTCCGTCCATAGGAACCTGTTCTTAATTCCCCTAGAAATCTCATGCCATTATCTTTAGCCAGATTGACATCAGTTTCTATTTCATCAGCAGTTATAGCAATGTGATGGATGCCTTCACCCCGGTCTTTAAGAAATTTACTTATGGGACTATCATCACTCGTAGGTTCCAATAACTCAATGCGTGTATCTTGCAAATTCATCATTACAACTTTCACCTTCTCATTTGGGACTGATTCAGTTTCTATTTTGTCTATTCTCAATATTTTTTTATAATTTCCAAGGGCGGTTTCAGCATTATTTACCGCTATTGCGATATGATCAACTCGCATAATTCAAAATTTGAATTTAATATATTATATTTAAATATATGTATTATAGTTAATCAGGGATAGCACAAAACCCACTAAATAAAATTGTTATTTTCATTTACGCCTTCAAAGATATCTAACAGTAGAACTTATCGCAAATATGATTTTGATTAATGTAGTAAATATGAATTAATTAATGTGAAAAGCCTAAAATTGGACTATTTTTCCAAAATAAGTCCTAACCTGTTCTTTATCTGGAATATGCAATTGTTCAAATTTTTCATGCATCCCGCGAGTATTGATTTCAATTTTAATAGTTTCATAGTCAGAATCATAATCTAATGAATATGTGCCATCAGTTTCTTCTATTCGATACTTTTTATTTCTCTTATTAAAGATAATTGCAACTTTACTTCCCCATTCTATAAAATAATCATTATTTTCTAATTTACTGAGTAATTGTTGTTTGACTTGCAATTCATTCATGCTTATTAATTGATGTACTAAATTATAAGAATTTGTTTAAAGTTTTTAATATTTCGCTATTTTTGGTTATATTGAAGATAAATTAAAATTTCAAGAGCTGTTAAAAATATATAATAAAATATATAATAATTAATTACTTAATCCTCACAGTTAAAATTCTTGGTCATGCTATAAACTTTTTTGTATACAAATTATTTATCTTGAATATGAATATGCGTGTATTAAAAAGTCAATCAACCATTCATTATAGGATATCCTCCTCATAAACTTCTTCAGTGTCACCTATAGATTTCTCTAAAGAGTCAGTTTTACTATGATCTTCATCGAAATCTTCAAGATAAAGTTTCATATATCTTTGGGCTTTTTCCCATGATTTGGCAATGTTCCCTTTTGGTAAATAAATAATGATATCTTGACCAAAAGGTATCTTTTCTAGTATGGTATCATGGTTTATTTTTAGCGTTTCTTGATAGTTTATTTTTGATTCTTCTACTTTGGTATTCTCATTAAACTTTGTGGTGTCTTCTAACATAGAGTTGTTTTGTTCGCCGGTTTTTATATTTGGCTTTTCTATAACAAAGACCACATCATCCAAGTACCATTTTCTAATATCCTTTTCTACTGCCTGAGCTTCCGGAGCAGATATCCCCGTGATATTTTTGATATCAAACCAAACGTTATCGCCTAACTGTTTTCCATGTTTAGTGTATAATTTGTTCCATAACGGCACATTTAGAAAGGCTTTGGAAGATAATTCAGTCTTCTGTTCTTCACTTATAGGGTATGATATATTTTCACCCAAATCTGTAATTCTATATTTAGCTCTCCCCTCTAATAACCCAAAAAGTGTTAAACTATTTAGTCTCCTATAAAACGCCCCACCAATCTTACTTTTATAATCTAGCATTACGGCAATATCGGAATAGTGAGTCAGATCCTGTGTATTCTTTACTTTATCGAATATTTTTTTTACATCTTGAATGGCTTCGGATAGTCGTATATCAGGGATTTCGTAATTCCCTATTTTCAATCTTCTATTGTTTTTTTACCAAATCTATTTATTAATTTTACCTTAAATCAGAGTCAAAATATTCGTTGCCATAAATATTAAAATTAGCGAGGAAGTCATAAACTGTGAATTAAATAATATATCCATAACTATTAATCAAAGAAAATCAACAAGATGTAAAGTATTATATTAACGATTCAAAACAAAATAAAAACGAAAAGTGGAGATAATATATATTGACTTGCAGGGGAATTTGTATTAGATATAAGTCTAAGAAAGCATACAATACATGCCGCTATGAGAATGACGAAAAAAGATGTCAAATCTGTGAGATTTTTATAAGATGGAATGGCTTATCTTGTCCTTGTTGTAGCTATAAATTAAGAAATAACTCAAGAAATCCAAGATATAAAATAAAAAAATATATAGAATAATGAAAATATCTAACAAAAACAAATAGGTTTTTCATTTTAAAATCATTATCAACACATTTTAGAATGTTTTATCTTTAACATATGGTAGACCCACTACAAAGCCTAATTATCACAAAATTGACTTTTATTTATTGGAACTTAAATGGTTATGTTAACTCATGATGTTCTTTTTTGTTAAGTTATGCATCAGTATACTCTATGGTCTACTTTAAGTAAAACGTTCATTGTAAAACAAAGATAGACAATAACAACACAATAAAAAAAACAAATTATTTTGACATGGTAGTTTATTCAAGATTAATACTAGAAATCCATATTAATGTGACGTATACTATTATTTTAAGGTCAATAGAATATTTTAGGGTTATAATCGTAAATTGGTTGCATATGGTAAAATATTTTTTTATGATGTTATAAAATCATATTGCTTTTTTTATATTATGAAATTTCTAATTGCTAATCACCATCGAACATAACCATTGAAATTAAACTCAATAGTTTGTTCAGTTTCATGTGAAAAAATAGTCAACCTATTTATATAATAATCAACCGAGATTATAGCATCAGAAATAATTCTATTGCTGCTTGCGAAATTCAAATTGTTTAGTAAAATGGAGTTTTTATTTATTGAAATGTATGCGTTATCCCCAATAAAATATCTCATTTGGCTATATGGTTTTTGGAGCCTGATAAATACATCTATAGATACTTTATCAATGTTGTTTAAATTATTTGCACTTGACGTTTTTCAATACCTATTATTGTTAATATTTCTTTGGCTTTTTATCTATTCTGATTCTTAAAAATTAGAATAAGACTCAAAAAGATATTTAATCAGAATAACTAATATTAACCTAAAATTGATATATCATATGTCACCTTATTTCAGAAAATTATACATTTACATAATTTTTTGTTTCGTTTTAACGACTGTTTTGCAATCACAAAAGATTTTCTCTCAAAATTACGTTACCTTTAATAATACTAACAATATATTGATTCCAATGTATGTAGACTGTTTTATAGACTATAGGACAAGTCAGTGTAACGGTTGCCCCCCACATTGTCTTTCATTAAATTCTACAGGCATGTTAATTGAACATGAACGATTAGTAAACAACATAGACAAGGTTTTTGAAAACTCATTGAGACAAATATCAATAATAAATTCAGGCCTGGGTAAAAATGATACTAATACTGCAATCACATATTTACAAAGCTTGTTTCTAAAAAGCCAAATAAATAGCTCAGATCTAATATTAATTTATGATACAATAAAAGATATCCAGAGTTCAAATTCCATTATCAAAATAGGGCAAAATATGAAAGAAAAGATAAGGCTATTAACCAACGATACAGATAATAGCCCTACTGCCATTTCCATATTACATATTACATCTAAAAGTATTGACTTGTTGATTAATAAGGATAACATAGTGACTAATATCCAAGAACATCCAAACCTGCCTCACAACTTCTATGAACAAAAGAATTGGGTAACAAAAGTTCTCGCCAATACTATTGTGGGTTGTGAGCTTTCGGGTGTAATAGGATGTTTGGCGTCATCAGTCTCCGCAACAGGAATTTTATGACATTTGATAAGTAATGGATTGGGTTATTTTTGATCAAAATCATCGATCGGGATAAATTAATGATTCCTTTCTCTGTTTTAATTTCAATAACAATCTATTTCATCTCGGGTTCTAAATGAATATATTTCAAGCTTTGGATATATCCTTGCCATTTTATCGATAGAGTATAGAGCCTTCAGCTGTTTGCAGGCTATTGTTCCACTATTTGTTATCCTTTCATGGAAATTTCTCGTATTTCCCATATCAGATATGGAAAGAGTACTTTATTGTTGTTTGAAGGTCCTTTCTTTATTACATCCTTTTGAAGTTCGATATAAGATAACCATCATAATCCCACCCTGCAGTCGAAACCCAAGATGAGTCACTGGGTATTGTAGACAAAAAAGATGCAGATTTTTTTCTGATGCTTATTAGTAGCGATATTGGGTATAGATAATTACATTGAGTTTAATCATTCGTTATGGGGTAACTACAGCATGATTATTATCAGACAATAATTACAGAAAACATCATATTTCTCCTTGAATAAGATATTAAAATAGGCAGTTAGTTTTTATAATAGATTTACTATATATATATTAAACAAATTATGAGCACCTTGATTGTATTGTTATTATTAGCAGTGATTATACTTGCGATAATAGGAATGGGATGGTCAAATTTTATATCTAGTGTTTTTGAAGGGTTTAACAAAGTTAAAAACTCCCCATTGATCAAAAACTTTACCGAGACGTCCCAAACGGAAGTTAATAGACTAGTTAATGGCAATTAGAATAAAATAGTCTTTTTTGTTTCATAGACTAACAAACTTTATTTTAGGTTATATTCAACACACAAAATTATTTATCATTTATTTTCAATCTTTTGAATCTGTAAAAAATGTCTTAAGAATTAAAAATACTTTAATATTCTGCAATATGCGTCACATTAAAAAACGAGATGACCTGATTAATTTTATGTTTATTTGTTTAGGCTGCTCTGTTCACTTAAGGAAAGCCTATAGCTTGAAGGCACCCTGTCTCCTTTGTGAATACTAGAAACAGAACACCTCCAGAGTATATATTCTATGGTTTGTATTTTTATTTTTCAGGCCTGTCGTTAAGAAGAACGTCTGAAAGGCTATCATCCTGTTTTATTAACAGAAATCACGTTTCAATCTGGAACTGGATTCAGAAATACAATCCTCAAAAAATATCCTCCAAGAAAAAGAAAGTTTCAGAGTATGTAATAGATGAGACAGTTATCAAGATTGGTTCAGAATTAATATGGCTTTGGGTCGCTATTGAGCTTGAAAGCAAGGAAATCATTGGAACAAGCATATCAAAGGAACGAAATATGTTTGTTGCAGAGCACTTTCTATCGAATATTGTTGACAAACATGGCCAACATCCAGTCTCAACAGATGGAGGCACATGGTATCCACAAGCATGTCAGTTTTTGAAACTGAAGCATCATCTGCATTCCGCTTATGAGAAAAGCATCATTGAGAGAACTATGCAGTACATCAAAGACAGAACCGAGTGCTTTGATGACTATTTTCCGTGTCGAAAAAAGAAATGCAGACTAAAACATGTAATCAACTGGTTGAATCTATTTGTAAATTTCCATAACGATGAATTGAATCTTAAATGAACATAGCCGTTTAGGCTATCGTAACCTGTATAATGCAAAAACATTGGTAATTATGTTTTACCAAAAAATCCACCCATTCCGAAAATCGATAGGCTCACAAGTAAAAACTAGCACCAGACATGTGGGTTTCAACAATGGCATATAAACATCATTATAAAAGTAATTACTATTTAGAATGCATGTGCAATTATTGGTAGTTGTATTACACAATTGTTTTCTAAATGAAAATTCAAAATAATAAAATTGTGTCTTTAGTTCAATTATTCTTTGATGAATTATATAAAACGGCATTTGTAAATTACATGGGTGCAATCTAATTAATAATTTTGTAAAAAGATTTTTTATAATTTAATCCCAATAAAAATTGCATTAGTTATTACTCTCTTCTTCTTCCTCTTCTTTTTTATCTTTTATTAAATCATCTTCAAAGCCACTATACTCATCTTCTTCAATATCATCAATTCTGTCTTTAGATGTCATATCTTCAATTTTGATATTTTTCAGTGAATAAAAATATTTTTATTCATTGACTTCGATATCACTGATTCTTTTTTTTAAAATTTTTTGATAATTGTGTTATTTAACTCTAAACGTATTTGAATGAGGCAATAGCCCATATAACTTAAAATCTTCAAAGAATGTAAAATGTAATATCCGGTTTAATATTCTGCCAACATACTTAATTTTAAGTATTAACTTTATAACACATTGTTTTTAGTATCTTCATTAAAAATAAAGGTGTTATCTTTTTGTAATTCTCTTTAAGAAATCATTATTTCTTATTTTCATATCCATTTCAAAAATTGCAAAGAGTACAATAGTAGATAATTCAACAATCTAGAACACAGAGTATAACATTGGATTTATGCTTGGGTATTTTGTATTACATATTATTGGCCTTTTAGTATAATAAATAAGAAAATAAACAAAATCCAAATCCAATCATCCGGGTTCAGTTATTCCTCTAACCTTAACTGTGAAATACTAGTTTATTTCACAATGGTTTGCATTGTTATTTTCAAAAAAAACTAATGATAACAACCAATGGAAATTAGAATATGAAGATACAGTTTACAAAGTCTATGATTGGGACAAAAACTTGACAGGGTATTTTTTTCCTAATTATGATAAAACAAAAGAAACAGGTGATAATGAAACAATAAATGGAGGAGATTATGATTTTGATGAGGAAACGGAAATCATAGATAAAATGAATAAAGAAAATATAGTAGTTTTTGGTGGAAATCTGATGCTTCCGATGATTAAGCTGTATCTCCTTGACAATCAAGATGGAATAGATTTAGATTATGCTATTAATACATTAGAAGAAAATGTCCAAAGAACAAGAAGATGGAAGGAATGGATACAACTGAATTATGAAAGGTTTGAAATAATCGGCAATTCTATCTATACAGCAAGAGAGGATAGGAACATGCTATCAATACTGCTTGGTATAGATGCATCAATGACATTAGGAGAAAAAGAGCTTCTTAACAAATTAAGACCCTTATTAGACAAATTGCATGAAGATAAAATGATTTAATATTATTATGCATAATATATCCAAATTTTAAGTTAGACGCCAGGTTTATTTTTTTTATCTTTTTGACAGTTCTAATTACTATGACAATTTAAGATACAAAAATTCACGGAAATACTATTTAGGATTAAGGTAACGATAGATTTGATTGATAATTGAAACAGCGAAAAATACAAAATAAATTACAACTTGTCTGTATGTAATTTTGAAATTTAATGTCTAATTTCAAAGTACAACAAAATAGGCATAATGGGTAGTCTTAACAAATAGTCTTTTCTTGTCAGAAATCAAAAAAGATAATGGATCCTTTGGTTACTCAACAATGTCAATGATTTCATAGTGCAATCCTTTTAATTATTGCTTTTAAAGTATAAAACTGAGAATAGATGATTTTTGAGAATTAATTGTTTTTGTAAACCTGTAAAGATAAAAAGTAATTTCAAGCAGAGAATTTGTTGGGTATATAAATGTTAATATAACAGAAGTCACTATTAATTATTATATATGACCATAGATGTTACTATAAACGAGCAAGAAGAAACATTTAAAAATTATTATGCAAGTGAGTTACGAAAGAAAAAGCAACAGATTAATAACAATAACAGAGGGTTTAACGAGTTAGAAGACGAAAGAAGACAAGTTTTTCAGCAAGCAATCAGAACACCTGGTCGTAGAGGCGAAGTAATAAAAAAGGAGGAAATTGAAAAAGAATTCACCAGACGCTTTAAAGAAGAGAATATGGCATCTTCCTCCTCTCATTCCCAATAACCAAATATTTATTTTTAAATAATTTTTCTTAATCTCCAATTCGTAGCAAATTTTCCAACATTATTTATCATTAAATTATGGATCAATCGGATGATAAAAATTTTAATTAAATGCATTTTCAATACAATTAGAATAACTAAAAAAAATTTTAATAGGAATGGTAGAATGTTTATGGGCAATAATTCAATCAGCATAACTTTAATTGAATTAGCCAGAGACAATTATTTTGAAAAAAAATATCCGTCTTTGGATTCTCGTAATCTGTTTGAATACGGAAAACAAATTTCAAAAGCACTGAAATAGAATAATGAATATAGTTTGAAAATATAGTTTTATTAGCAAAGATTCCATAATCCATGAATACATAAAATTCATGTTTGAATATGACTCATCAAATAAGCTTCACGTAATCATCTGGTACAACAAATAAGTATTAATATCTATATAGCTGTTGTACAGTTATGCAAGGTATTCAAAAAGTAAAATGCTCAACTTGTGGAACAATGTTTATGTCTGAAACTAATAGTACTCAATGCCCATCATGTCAAGAACAACAAAGTCATAGTCAAAATGAACAAACAAGTAATGTGGGAGGCGGCTGCGGATGTGGTCATAGCCACTAATTTTTATTGATACTAGTTAAAACTTTTTCAAAGAGAATAGAATACAGTAGCATACTTATCACAACATAGCATGCTATAGAGTAATACACACGTTTTCGTATACGAATGGCAAATTTCGAGAAAAATTTACAAGTCGTATCAGGGAAAACAAAAAACGCCTATAGGTTGGATTTTTGTTAGTAATTATAACTTGTAAGTAGTCTATAAATACACAAAGTTCTACATCTCTTATAAATTAAAAACGAAACAGCAAAATAAGAAATTATTAAAGAATTTTTTGTATCCTGTATTTCATTGTTGAAATCTAATTAATTGAAAGTTTATGATTTGCGTTATATTATTTAGTAAAAATACCCGGATACAATTTAAACGAAATTTTAATTGGATTAATGACACGTGTTAGGAATCACCCAAAAAACCTTTGGCCAAAGAACCCGGAAGGTTATATTTTTATTTCTGTTTACTATTAAGGATTCTATTATTTTTTTTGTAACTAATTTTATAAAAATAGGAAAAACTACTTGATTTCCCCTTTTGGTATTCTTTATAATGTATTTTGTTATTCAGATAATATTTTAATTGTGGATGAATTGGACAAATAAATTCTTAATATTTATTATAAATACATATTAAATACGACTATGCCGTATAAAAAAATACCTATTGCACAAATTATCTTAAGGATTTCAAATCGGATGGAATCAAGTCTAATAATGGAAAGATATATAGGAATAATTATTGAATATGGTGGTAGTTTATTCTATTGTTTTTTCTGACATTTACGAATAATCTATTATCAAATAATGAAGGTATTGCTATTGATTGACGATATACAACATAAAGTTATTAAATGTAAAGAATGTCCACGTCTAGTTAGATATATTCAAAGCATAGGTCAAACCAAAGTAAGGAGATTTACGAATGAGAACTATTGGTCAAAACCTGTCCCAGGTTACGGTGATTTAGAGGCTACCTTATTAATTATTGGTTTAGCAACTGCAGCACATGGCGGCAATAGAACAGGACGAATATTCACCGGCGATAGCTCTGGTGATTGGTTAGCAAAAGCACTTTTCGAAACAGGATTTGCAAACAAGCCAAGCAGTATTTCCAAAAATGACGGATATTTTCTAAAAGATGCATATGTTACCGCAGTAGTAAAATGTGCTCCGCCACAAAATATTCCGACACCATCAGAGATAACAAATTGTTCTCAGCATCTCCGAGAAGAATTGAAACTATTAGAGAACACTACTAAAGTTATCGTTACACTTGGAAAAATTGCTTTTGATAACTATTGCAAAATAGTTGGGTTGAAAAAGTTAGTTTTTGGTCATAATGCAATTTATATGTTAGGTAATGGCAAAACCCTAATATCTTCTTATCATCCAAGCAGGAGAAATACAAATACAAAGACACTAACATGGGAAATGTGGATTAATATATTTAAGACTGCAAAGTACGTAATTATATCGTCATAACATTGTTAGAAAACATTGACGTATATTGGTAGGCAATTATTTATGATCTAGGATTAAATCATACAGAAAAAAATTTTTAAATAAATTTACTTGTTGCAATACAAAATATTATTCAATGGTTTGCAATGTTGTTATCCTAACCCTGCTTTTACACTTGAAACCAAATCATCAACCAATACAGGTTTTTTTATGATGGGGGGCGCCTTTTCATTCAATGAGGGTACTACTGCTTTCAGGTCCTCTATTGGAATATCAAATGCAGACATAAAAGAGATTTTAACATTATCATCTATTTTTCTTATTTCTCTGTACAATTCAAACCCATTCATTTTTGGCATCTTTATATCTATAAGCGCCAAACTGTACAATCCCTTTTTAAAAGATGATAACGCTAGTAGTGGATCGTTAAAAGAATCGACCACAAATCCATTATCTTCTAAAACAATGTTAAAACACCAGGTGATATCAGGTTCATCATCAACTAGCAGAATTCTAAACTGGGACCACTTTATAGTGCTTTTGTTACTCTGCAATTGTTTTATTCATCATCATGGTTGTTAATATATCAATTGGTAAAAAATATTTATACCATGTAAGCTCCATATTTTATCACCCATAGATTATTTGAATGGTTTCTTTGAAAATGCCAATGCAAAGTTCGCATTTAAAACCTATAGATGAAGTGGTTAGAACCATTATTATTTATGTTACCATCATCAGATTCTAGTTCTTGCTGTATAGATTTTGCCAAATCATCAATCCTAATTGGCTTTCTAAAAAGACGACGTACACCCAATAATGAAAATATTTCTATTGTAATTGTTTCATAATAATGAAATTCAGATGCGGTTATAAAGCAGACCTTGACTTTTTTATCAATTTCTTTCATAGGTTGATAGAACTCTATTTCATTCATTTTTGGCATCTTGATATCAAGCAGTAATAAATCATATAAATCAGATTTGAAATTCGCCGATGCTTCTTCAGGATTAATAAATGCATCAACCACAAATCCACTGTCTTCCAAACCAATCTTGAAAGCTAAGGCAATATCAGGCTCATCTTCTACAAGCAGGATTCGATATCTACTGCTGTGATATACTTTATTTGCCATTATTGTTCTCGTGCATTGAAATTACCATAGTTTCGATAATCATTTTCTCCTATTATTTATCTAAAGGTAGGCTAAATGCAAAGGCAGCACCAGCATTACCATCCTTGTCATTGTTTTCGGCCCATATCTGTCCGCCATGGGCCTCTATTATGCTTTTGCAAATAAACAATCCAAGTCCTGTGCCTTTTGCTGAGTTTGTTGCAAATTTGGTAAACAACCTGGGCAGTATGTCTTTATCTATTCCTATACCTGTATCTTTTATTCTGATTACAACATATTGGTTGTTACCCTTTGTTATCTCTTCTGTAGTGATGTAAATGTCCCCTCCTTTGCTTTCCTTTTCTTTTGTAAATTTGATGGCGTTATCTAAAAGATTCGAGATCGTCTGTGTGATCCTTTGGCTATCTGCCTCCACAAAACAGATCTTTTGACTTAAATCATTATAAAATATCCTAACACCACCATATTCACCATGTCCATCTTTCTCAATGTTGTTTTTATGGTCATTTACAACAGATGATAACAAACTCTTTATGTCAAATTTCTCTTTGTGTATCTTTAGGGTTTTGCTTTCGATTCTGGTTACATCCAGAATATCCTCTGTGAGTCTCTGAAGCCTTAAGGCATTTCTTTTTATCACCTGTATCATTTCTTCTCTCTTTTCGGGATGACTTTCTAATAGCTCAGAATACGCAAGAACTGCTTGGGTGGGAGTTCTAAGTTCGTGGCTAGCAATATTGATAAACTCATCTTGCATTTTACCGTGGATTTTTAGCTGCTCATATAGATTTAGCTGCTTGGAGAGGCCATCAAAGATGTTAACATAAGATAAAACCGTGGGTATGCTTGTGGAATAGGTGGCCAATCCCATAGCGTCTAATATGTTATCTTTAGTATCATCTATTTTTTCTATCACCAAAGACTCCCTTTTGTCAACTACAAGTATAGTAACCGAACTTACATTGATTTGGTCAGACCTAAATTCAAAGGGTGTTAGGATAAAGTTGTTTTTGTTGTTGCCGCTATCCAAACCCAAATCCAGTAATATTTTGTTGACAGCATCATTAGTTGGGGTTAAAACCTGTATCCTTATATTTTCATTGATTGATTTTATTTTTAAGGTATTCATAATTCCCATACTGTTCTCACGCAAAAATGCATTGGTAGTAGGGAGTAGCAACAGTATTTCCTCTTTGGCCGAATTTACCAAGTTAATGAACAGTTCCTTTGTTTTGGATGGAATTTGGATGATCTCCGTTTTGCCGAAAGTTTTGCCTTCTTCTATTTCCTTTATTCTTTGCTCACCCAGAATAGCCCTATCCCAAAAACTCTCAAATACATATTTTTGTTGTTCTACAATATCCTTAACATTACTATAGATAATCTGTTCTATAAGTTTTGGTTGATCTGATTCTTGATTTATGGTTGAAGAAGCCAAATATTCTGATTCGCTCACAGAAAAGTTTGCCTTAAGTCCCTCCAGATGACGAATCTCTCCAAAAAATTTCATTAGATCTTTGCAATAATGAAGATTATCTTTGGTGATATTTGTAATGTATCTAACTTTTATTTTTTTTTTCAAGGATGTCCGATAATAATCTTTGGTAGTCTTGCATTTCAATAGCTACCGAAGGAGCCTTTTCGTTACCACAAGAGTTTATAGTTTTTGATTTGGATAAAAACTGTAATATCATGTCTAAAACATTTCTTGAGCCGTATAATACTTCAGTCCTTTGGATTTGACTATTAAAAGGTAATGACAACTCCCATAATTAAAAATACTATTATGGTATTTAAGCACTGCATTTTTCCAAATTATTTTGGCAGATTGTTATTCAATTTAACTGTGTTTTTAATCAACAATATATATCATAATACAAAGATTTGATTTTATATTTTAAATTTAATGTTTTTTTCATAAATACAACATTAAATAGCATTCCCTATCAGAATAAGCATGTGGGGTATTTCAATTTACCTTATGCGTTTGGCAGATTATCTTCAGGGCCGTAAAGACAAAAGAACATGCAGAATCTGCAGTTTCCAAGCCAAAAATGAAAAATTTCTTCAGGACCATATGCAAAAAGAACACAACACATAATGGAAAATTACATCAGCACACTGAAAAATGATTTTGTACAACATTATTAAATATTTTAGATTTGTTATTAGAATCCGTATTTAATTTTATTGTGTTTAGATGAATTATGCATTTTAATATATAAAATTGAAATTGATTTTTTTTGTTGCTTTTGGGATATATGTCAACAAAACATACATTCCTAAAATGAGGTTCGCACCAACCAAATATAGCATTTTTTATAAAAATATACCTATATATTCATGCTCAATTACTTCCATAACTTTGAAAAAAACTATAAAAATACGGTTTTAGGCTTTAGATGTCGAATTAAAAATAGATTTTACCCATTACATAAATATAAAGCAGAAGATAACAATCATAATTTAAATAATATACATAGTAATATTAATTAAAAAAAATGTCCTCATCAACTGACCGCACAACAACGACGAAAGACACCGTTTTACCTAAAGATAATGAAAAAGGAAAAGAGGAAAAAAAGGGTTTCATTGACAATAGGGAGACTCAAATCAGTACAAAAAAATCAAAATTTAATGAGTTAATCCAATGGCTACAAAAATGGGGATATAGTGTAATTGACAGATCAAAGGACAACAAAAACGCAGAAATACTATTTCGAGCTGAGGTATCTCCACTTGTTTCTTACTCATCAGGTACAAATACACCTTTATTTCTCGAATTTCAGAATGGTTTAGATGACGGATTTATTATTAGGACTACCTATGAACTTGATAAATATGTGGAATTGCATTTAAAAAATCAAAACAGGGCAAGAGAAATAGAATTAACCTATATAGAGATAGAACAAATCATTTTACCTATGAGAGTGTCTATAATTCGAGCTCCTCCGAAAATTAACATTTACAAAGTAATTTTTTCAGAACAGGCTACAAAGCAATTCTTTTATGATTGCATTAATGATTTAGTCAATGCAATGTCATTGATCATAGGCAAATGGGATCAGAAATATTACGAAATTAAACCAAAAACTACAGCCTCAAAAGAGGACTCAGAAAAGCCGTTTAAGCAAAACCAGTTGTAATGTGGTTTTGAAATAATCATGGTTAGGCTTATCTGAACCATTTAACAATACAAAACAGAAACCTGATATAATTCAGATAAATCTTGTGTTTTTATTTTTATCGGTATTATTTCACAATAAATGAGGCATTATTGTTAATCTTCATATTTAGTATTATTAATGTATTAATTAAAGGGTATGGGTGTAAAAAAGAATATGTCTGATAGAATAGATCAAAGAAACACAATACTCAATTTATATAATTCGGGGATTGATCCGGAAATAATAGCCTTAGAGTTAGATGTTAATCAGGATATTGTTATGAGTGTAATTAGAAATGAGTCAAAGACGGATCAAAAAAAATCTACAAAAAATATGTCCAATGTGCTTTTAAATAAGTTATATCTTGATGCAGTTATTGATATCAATGCGATAATAAAGGATTCTCAAGTAAAGACATGGAAAGCTTTAAAGTCAAAACCCGATTTTAATACCTCTTTTAAAGATACTCAGAATATTTTGGAACAATGCGGCGAATCCAAAATCAACCTGGTTATTTTACACATTGATTTGGTAGGGTCTACAAGAATGTCTTTGACTTTACCTATCGAAAGGTTGACAACGATAATTAGAACTTTTGCACAGCAAATGTCTCTAATGATATCCATGTATGGGGGATTTGTGTTAAAGTATATCGGAGACGCCGTTTTGGCGTTTTTTGTAGTTGAAGACATTCGGGATAGGAACAGTCAAAGTCCGTCTGAAGATGGTGAATCAAAAGATGATGATAACTTTTATCTTCTTCAATTTAGCAATGCAATAAGTTGTGCATACGCCATGATCAAAGTAATACAGGAAGGCATCAATCCCATTTTAAGTCAGTATGATTACCCGGAACTTAAAGTACGAGCGGGTATAGATTTTGGAGAAATAGCCATAGTTCAATATGGTTGGGATATCGATGAACACAAAGAAATAATCCTAAAAAAACCCCATCTTGACCTTATAGGATATACTATAAGCTTAGTAGTAAAAATGACTTCGCTCGTGGAACCAGATCATATAATAATTGGCCAAAAATTATTTGATAAATTAGACACCAAACAAAAAAATACTTTTATGCAATTACCAGCTAATCCGGACATATGGGGTTATATGCATAAGACAACAGGAGGCATATACAATCTATATGGCAACATAAAATAGTACAGGCATTATCTTTTGTTGTAAAGGGTTTTTTAGTTTATTGATTAATATCTTTTGGTTCTTAAAGTTAAAGTAAGAAAAGAAAAATAAA